>DATEDE010000092.1:0-2296 GCA_035286545.1 Actinomycetota bacterium
GGGTCGGACACGATCCGCGTCCTGCGGGGCACCTTCTTCGAGGATCCCTTGCCCACGGGGGAGGAGGTGCCGCTGGACGACGTGCGGCTGCTGGCGCCGGTGCTGCCGTCCAAGCTGGTCTGCGTCGGGAAGAACTACGAGGCGCATGCGGCCGAGTTCGGGATGGATGTGCCCGAGGAGCCTTTGCTGTTCCTCAAGCCGTCCACGGCGGTGATCGGTCCACACGACCCGATCCGCCTGCTGCCGATCAGCCGCCGCGTCGACTACGAGGGCGAGCTCGCGGTGGTGGTCGGACGCCTCGCCCGCAACGTGAGGGCCGAGGAAGCCGGTGCTTACGTCCTTGGCTACACGTGCGCGAACGACGTAACCCTGCGCGACCTGCAGAAGACGGACGAGCAGTGGGCGCGCGCCAAGGGCTTCGACGGCTCGTGCCCGCTCGGGCCGTGGATCGAGACCGACCTGGACCCGACCGACGTGCGGGTCGAGACGCGGCTGAACGGTGAGATCCGCCAGGCGGGGCAGACCTCGGACATGGTGTTCGGTGTGGCGGAGCTCCTCGAGTACATAACCGGCTTCATGACGATGCTCCCGGGCGACGTGCTCCTGACCGGCACACCCGAGGGCGTCGGCCGGCTCGTCCACGGCGATGTGGTCGAGGTCGAGGTCGACGGGGTGGGGACGCTGAGCAACGCGGTGGAGGGTGCGCCGTGAGCGTTCGCTGTCGGTTCGCGCCCGCGCCCAGCGGCTCGATCCACGTGGGGAACGTGCGGACCGGCCTGTTCTCGTGGGCGTTCGCCCGGCACCACGGCGGGGCCTTCGTCCTGCGGGTCGAGGACACCGACTCGAGCCGGGTCACGGAGGAGGCATACCACGGTGTGATGGACTCGCTGCGATGGCTGGGGATCGACTGGGACGAGGGCCCCGACGTCGGCGGCCCGCACGGGCCCTACCGGCAGTCCCAGCGGATGGAGATCTACCGGGAAACGGTCGAACGGCTCCGCACCCAGGGCGACGCATACGCCTGCTACTGCACCGAGAGCGAGCTCGAGCAGCGACGGGCCGCCGCCATGGCCCGAGGGGAGCCACCCGGTTACGACGGCCGATGCCGGGCGTTGACCGAGCGGGAGCGCGCCGGGTTCGAGGCCGAGGGCCGTCCCGCCGCGATCCGGTTCGCGATGCCCGAGGCGGAGCACGTCGTGCACGACCTGGTGAAGGGCGAGGTCAGATGGGCGTCCGGGCAGCTCCGTGACTTCGTCCTGATGCGCTCGGACGGGACGCCGGTGTTCCTGCTGGCCGTGGCGGTCGACGACCTGCTGATGGGGATCACGCACGTTATCCGCGGCGATGACCTGCTGGCGAGCGCGCCGCGCAACGCCGCCGTGATCGAGGCGCTCGGGGGGACGCCCCCCGCATACGCGCACGTGCCGCAGGTGAACGGCTCGGACGGAAAGCCGCTGTCCAAGCGCCACGGCTCGACCAGCGTCGAGGCCTTCCGCGAGCACGGGGTCCTGCCCGAGGCGCTCATGAACTACCTCGCGCTCCTCGGCTGGTCCAAGGACGCCGAGACGACGTTCCTCTCGCGCGACGACCTCGTGGCCGCGTTCGACATCGAGCGCGTGTCGAGCAACCCGGCGCGGTTCGACGCGCAGAAGCTCGAATGGATGAACAACCACTACATCCAAGGTCTCGGTGACGACGACCTCGCCGCCCGGTGCCTGCACTTCCTGTCGGTCGCGGGGCTCTCGCCCGAGCCGGCGATGCTCCGCCGCGCGATGCCGCTCGTGAAGGAGCGCATGAAGACGCTCGCGGAGTCGGTCGAGCTCCTGCGGTTCCTGTTCACCGACGACGTCGTGCCCAACGAGAAGGCGGCGGACCTGATCGCGAAGGCCCCAGACGGCTACCTCTCGGTGGCCGCCGACGCCCTAGCCCGCGTTGAGCCGTGGAGCGCCGAGGCGATCGCCGTCGCCCTGGACGAGGTCGCGGCCCGGGCCGGGCTGAACCGCACGAAGGGGTGGCAGCCGGTCCGCGCCGCCGCGACGGGCTCCAACGTCTCGCCCCCGCTCCCCGAGTCGCTCGAGCTCCTAGGGCGCGAGCGGACCCTCGAGCGTCTACGCTCGACCCCTTGAGGCACGCCCTCGCGCTCGCCGTCGCCGGGATGCTGCTGCTTGCCGATGCGCCCACTCTTGCGGGCGAGCCGCCTGACCCCGGCGACGTCAAGCCCGCGATCGAGTGGCAGAAGATCCCGTTCGGTGCCAAGCGCAAGCGTCAGATGGCCGCGTACTCAAAGCGCCACTAC
>DATEDE010000093.1:0-4063 GCA_035286545.1 Actinomycetota bacterium
GGGTGGCATCACGGGGCTCAAGCAGCAACGGGTAGCCCCGGATGCAACGGGTGGGGCAGGAATGGATGATCCCCCGCCGGAGGAGGAAACAGGATGTTCATCGTCGCAAGGCCGCAGATCCAGGAGGAGACGCTCTCCCCGACGCGATCGAAGTTCGCCATCGAGCCGCTCGAGCCGGGCTTCGGCTACACCGTGGGCAACTCGCTCCGCCGCACGCTCCTCAGCTCGATCCCGGGCGCCGCGATCAGCTCGATCCGGATCGAGGGCGTGCTGCACGAGTTCTCGACCATCCCGAAGGTGACCGAGGACGTCACCGACATCATCTTGAACCTGAAGGAGCTCGTGATCCGCAGCGAGGCGGAGGAGCCGGTGACGGTCTACCTGAAGGCCAAGGGGCCGGGCCCCGTCACGGCCGGTGACATCGCGCCGCCCGCCGGCGTCGAGATCCTCAACCCCGACCTGCACATCGCCACGATCGGCAAGGGGGGCTCGCTCGAGATGGAGATGACGGTCGAGCGCGGCGTCGGCTACCGCATGGCCGACAAGAACAAGAAGCCGCGCGACCCGATCGGCATCATCCCGGTCGACTCGATCTTCTCGCCGGTCCGCCGCGTCTCCTACTCGGTCGAGAACACTCGGGTCGAGCAGATGACCGACCGCGACCGTTTGATCCTGGACGTCGAGAGCGACGGCTCGATCAGCCCGCGCGAGGCGCTCGCGAGCGCCGGTGGCACGCTGATGGAGCTCGTGCAGCTGGTCGCCGAGCTGGCCGATGCGCCCTCGATGCAGGTTGGCCCGGCCGAGGACGACTCGATGCCGTCTGACTACGGCATCACGGTCGAGGAGCTCAACCTGTCCGTCCGGTCCTACAACTGCCTCAAGCGCGAGGGCATCAACTCGGTCGGCGACCTGGTCACCAAGTCCGAGGCCGAGCTGATGGACATCCGCAACTTCGGCCAGAAGTCGATCGACGAGGTCAAGGCCAAGCTCGACGAGCTCGGCCTGGGGCTCCGGGAGGAGTAGGGATGCCGACCCCCAAGAAGGGGCCGCGCCTGGGCTCGGGACCGGCGCACCAGCGCCTGATGCTGAACGGCCTGGCCGCCCAGCTGTTCGTCCACGAGGGCATCAACACGACCGAGGCCAAGGCCAAGGCCGTGCGCCCCGTGGCCGAGAAGCTCATCACGTTCGCCAAGAAGGGCGACGTGGCCGCGCGGCGCGAGGTCCTCAAGCAGATAACCGACAGGGACGTCGTCCACAAGCTGTTCAGCGAGATCGGTCCGCGCTTCTCCGAGCGACCCGGCGGCTACACGCGGATCCTCAAGCTGGGGCAGCGGCAGGGCGACGGCGCGCCCATGGCCCGCATCGAGCTGGTCGAAGCGGCGGAGTAGCCGCCGCATCGTCGTGGGCGTCGTCCGTCTGAGGCTCGCCTACGACGGGACCGGCTTCCGGGGCTGGGCCCGGCAGCGGGACCAGCGCACCGTGGAGGGCGTCCTGTCGGACGCCCTCTCGCGGTTCCTCGGGTCCGAGCCGAGGCTCTCGGTCGCCGGGCGGACCGACGCCGGGGTCCACGCGCGTGGGCAGGTCGCATCGTTCGTGTGGGACGAGCCGCTCGATGTCGCCCGGCTGCAGCGCGCGCTGAACGGGATGCTCGCGCCCGAGGTCGTGGCTCTCGACGTCCGCATCGCGCCGGAGGGGTTCGACGCGCGCTTCTCGGCTACCGCACGCGAGTACCGGTACCGGATCGACACGGGGCCCTGGCCGGACCCGTTCGAGGCCGCCTACGTCTGGTTCCGGCCCGGCGATCTCGCCCTGGCGTCGATGCGCGCCGCCGCGCGCTCGCTCCTGGGAGAGCACGACTTCGCGTCGTTCGGCCGGCCGCACAACCCCGGGGGGCCGACGGTCCGCCGGCTCGAGCGCCTCACCGTGGGCCGGAACGGTTCGCGGATCGAGATCACCGCGCGCGCGAACGCGTTCCTGCACCAGATGGTCCGCTCGCTCGTCGGCACGCTGGTCGCCGTGGGGGAGGGGCGGATCGCGCCCGGGCAGGTTCGGGCGATCCTGCAGGCCCGCGACCGGGGATGGTCCAAGGGCCGGCTGGCGACGCCGCGGGGACTCACGCTCGAGCGTGTGGTCTACGGGCGCCGCCTGCCTTCGACGCGGTAGGAAGAGGCCCCTGCTCAGACCTTCCGCGGGACGTTGCCGGTCAGTGTGAACACGAAGCGCATGGCCTTGTGCCCCCCATCGGCCGTGGGGTCGAACATGAGCGGGCAGCCTCCGTCGATCACCGTGATGCCCTGCTGCCGGCCCTTCTCGGCGGCGGCTTCGGAGACGCTGCCTCCCCCGTAGGAGCGATGCATCCATACGCGCTTGATCCCGAGCTCCGCGCACTCGCTGATGGTGGCTTCGGCCGTGCCGGGCCTGGTTCCGATCACGACCGCGTCGACGCCGCCGGGTATCGACTTCAGGTCCTGGTAGCAGGGATCGCCCTCGACCTCGTCGGCGTTGGGGTTGATAGCGAAGACCTCGTAGCCACGCTGTCGCAGGCGCTGGTACACGATGTTGCTTCCGTGACCCTTCGGCGTCCTGGAGACCCCGGTGACCGCGATCCGCTCGTTGGCCAGGAACTCGGACGCCGCCTGCTTGATGTTCACCACGGCTCCCGCCCTCCTCTCACTCACGACTGGGGCCGAGAGACTGAAGGGTGCTCGCGCTCGGACGGACTCCCATTCAGGACCGCAGGACCTGAGGTCGACGGGTCTCCGGCCCACGAAGTCCGCCGCCGGGGAAAGGGTGTCCACAGGTTGCGGCATCTCTCCACAGGTACCCACACTCGCAGCCCGGCTTGGCACGGCCGCCCATCCCCCAGCCTCGAGGTTCCGCAGGCGACCCGACCGTCGCGGGACGTTCGACGCAGAGGCTCCGGGCGTCCGGGCGGGAGCATAGGAGGAAGCGGGACGAGCGTCCCGCGACATGGAGGCTCCGATGTTGGAGGACCCGCACCTTCGCCGCGTCGAGGCGACGCCGGTCGCCGACCCCGCACCGCTCGGGCTGGCGGCCTTCGCGCTCACCACGTTCCTGCTCTCGGTGAACAACGCCGGGTGGACCGACGGCGGCGCTGCCTGGCTGGGCTTCGCGTTCGCCTACGGCGGCCTGGCGCAGCTGCTGGCGGGTATGTGGGAGTTCCGCAACCGCAACGTGTTCGGGGCGACCGCGTTCTCGACTTACGGCGCGTTCTGGATCGGCCTGGGCCTGTACGTGCTCCTGGCCGAGGAGGCCTCGCCGAACGTCACGAACGACCTCGGATTCATCCTGCTGGCCTTCGCGATCTTCAACACCTACATGCTTCTGTGGAGCACCCGCGTGACCGTGGCCGTCTTCCTGGTCTTCCTCGCCCTGGAGGCGACCGAGATCGTGCTGTCCGTCGGGTTCTTCACCGACATCGAGTCGGTCGTGCAGGCCGGCGGGATCATCGGTGTCGTGACCGCGGCGATCGCCTGGTACGCCTCGGCCGCTGGCGTTGTGAACGGCATGGCGAGCCGCCGGATCCTGCCGGTCGGCGGTCCGCTGTGGAAGGACAGCGTCGCGCCGACCCTGGGCCCCGAGCTCCGCATCGAAGGCCC
The DNA here is from genome assembly GCA_035286545.1 of Actinomycetota bacterium. Lineage (GTDB taxonomy): Bacteria > Actinomycetota > UBA4738 > UBA4738 > HRBIN12 > DASSJM01. The sequence continues at coordinate 3,621 of DATEDE010000093.1, forward strand.
GCGCGCGCGCCGCCGCGTGTCGTCCTGAGCGGGCCCGCCGAGCCCCCTGATCAGGAGGATCCCGGGTCTCAAGCAGATCGACCGCCTCTCGGCTGGTCGAGGCGGAGCTCGGCCGTGCCGCATGAGGGCATCACAGCGGGCCGCGGTGGCGTGCCGCCTAAGCGGTGGCGTGCCGCCTAACAACCTACTTAGTCAGACCGATCTCGACCGCGTGATGCACCAGCTCGGCGCGTGTGTGGAGTCCGAGCCTGCGCATGATGCTGGCGCGGTGGTTCTCCACGGTGCGGACCGACACGTGCAGTATCGATGCGATCTCGGCGTTGGTGTGACCGAGCGCGATCAAACGCAGGACCTCGCGGTCGCGCTCGGTGAGGCGGTCGATCGAGCCCGCGTGGACGGACCTGAGCGTCTCCCGCCACCTCGCCAGGGCGACGCCGAGCGCC
>DATEDE010000094.1:0-3070 GCA_035286545.1 Actinomycetota bacterium
AGGAACGTGTAGGTGTTCTGCTCCAAGCCCGCGTAGGACTTCTCGCTCACCACCGGGCGGAAGATCACGTCGCGCGCGGAGTTCACTCGGCGTCACCGCCTTCCTCAGCGTCGGGGGTCGCACCCGCGGATCCGTCGGGGGAGTCGTCTCCGACATCGTCCGTGCTCGGCGCGCTCTTCTCCGGAGACGAGCCCCCGCCGGCCTCCGCGGGCGCTCCCTTCGACGTCGGGGCAGCGCTGCCAGAGGCGCTCTCCGCGGGCGCTCCTTCTACGACTGCTAGGGCGCTCTCGGTCAGGACGACCTTGTCGGCGGCGATCAGCTCGTAGACGCCGAGGCTTCTCGCATAGGCGATGCGGACTCCGGTTAGGTTGCGGAAGGACTTCTCTACGGCGCCGGTGTCCGACGGCTGGTCGAGCACCAGGAGGACCTTGCCCTCCAGGGCAAGGGTGTCGAGGATCTCGGCGGCTTTCTTGGTCTTGGGCTCGTCGAAGGCCAGGTCCTTGATGAGCACCAGCTTGTTGCTGTGGAGGGAGTCGGTGAGGGCGCCGCGGAGGGCGCCTCTCTTCATCTTCTTGTTGACGCGCATCGAGTGGTCGCGGACGAGGGGGCCGTGGGCTACGCCGCCGCCGGTCCACTGGGGAGAGCGGGTGGAACCCTGGCGGGCGCGGCCCGTCCCCTTCTGGCGCCAGGGCTTGCGGCCGCCGCCGGAGACCTCTGCACGCGTCTTCACCTTGTGGGTGCCGCGGCGGATGGAGGCCATGCCCGCGAGGACCACCTGATGCATCAGGGGGACGCTCACCTTGGCCTCGAAGACCTCGGCGGATAGATCGCGGGTTCCTACCTCCTTGCCGGCCGCGTCGAGCACGGGAACGGTCGCCATCAGGCACCCCTCCCCGCCGGCGCCTTGACCGCCGAGCGGACCATGACCAGGCTGCCGTCGGGGCCCGGGATCGCCCCCCGGATCAGGAGCAGGTTGCGCTCGGGGTCGGCCTGGACCACCTCGAGGTTCAGCACCGTCACGCGCTCGTTGCCCATCTGGCCGGCCATCCGCATCCCCTTGAACACGCGCGAGGGCGTGGCGCAGGCGCCGACGGCTCCGGGCGAGCGGTGCTTGCGCTGGGTCCCGTGGCTGGCGGACAGCCCCGCGAACCCGTGACGCTTCATCACGCCGGCGAACCCCTTGCCCTTGCTGACGCCGACCACGTCGGCGCGCTCACCTGCGGCGAACACGTCGGCGCGGATCTCCTGGCCGGGCGCATAGGAGGCCGCGTCGTCGGTCCGGAGCTCGACGATATGGCGGGTGGGCTCGGTGCCGAACTTGTCGAAGTGCCCCTTCTCGGGCTTCGTCACGCTCTTGGCACGGATCTGCCCGAACGCGAGTTGCACGGCGGCGTAGCCGTCACGCTCCTCGGTCTTGATCTGCGCGACGAAGCACGGCCCGGCCTTGATGACCGTGACCGGGATCGCGCGGGTGTCGTCGAAGATCTGGGTCATGCCCAGCTTCGTCCCGAGGATGCCCCTGACCTGTCCCATAGCTACAACTTGATCTCGATGTCGACGCCCGCCGACAGGTTCAGGCGCTGGAGCTCCTGCACCGTCTTGGACGTCGCGTCGGTGATGTCGATGAGCCGCTTGTGGGTGAGCATCTGGAAGTGCTCGCGGCTGTCCTTGTACTTGTGCGGCGAGCGGATGACCGTGTAGAGCCTCCGCTCGGTGGGCAGCGGCACCGGCCCGACCACCTTGGCGCCGGTGCGCGTCACGTGCTCGACGATCTCGCGCGCGGCGACGTCCAGCATCCGGTGGTCGTACGCCCGGAGCTTGATGCGGATCCTGGGTCCAGCCACTGCCTCTGGTCCTCTCTCGGCTTCCTGGAACTACTTGACGATCTTGACGACGCGACCGGCGCCCACGGTGCGACCGCCCTCGCGGATCGCGAAGCGCAGGCCGTCCTCCATGGCGATCGGGGCGATCAGGTTCACGGTCATCTCGATGTTGTCGCCGGGCATGACCATCTCCACGCCCTCGGGCAGGTGGGCCTGCCCGGTGACATCTGTGGTGCGGAAGTAGAACTGGGGCCGGTAGCCGGTGAAGAACGGCGTGTGCCGGCCGCCCTCGTCCTTGGACAGGATGTAGACCTGGGCGGTGAAGTCGGTGTGCGGGGTGACCGAGCCCGGCTTGGCCAGGACCTGGCCGCGCTCGACCTCGTCCTTGTCGATCCCGCGGAGCAGCACGCCCACGTTGTCGCCGGCCTGGACCTCGTCCAGGAGCTTGCGGAACATCTCCAGGTCGGTCGCGACCGTCTTGCGCGTGTCCTTGATGCCGACGATCTCGACCTCTTCCATCTTCTTGAGCACGCCCTGCTCGACCCGCCCTGTCACGACCGTGCCCCGTCCGGTGATCGAGAACACGTCCTCGATCGCCATGAGGAAGGGCTTATCGACCTCGCGGACCGGCTCGGGGATGTAGGTGTCACAGGCCTCGAGAAGCTCGTCGACCTTGGTCATCCAGGTCTCGTCGCCCTCCAGGGCCTTGAGCGCGGAGACCTGGACGACCGGGACGTCGTCGCCGGGGTACTCATAGCTGGAGAGCAGCTCGCGCACCTCGAGCTCTACCAGGTCCAGCAGCTCGGGGTCGTCGACCATGTCGCACTTGTTGAGGGCGACCACGATGAACGGCACGCCGACCTGGCGTGCCAGCAGCACGTGCTCGCGGGTCTGGGGCATCGGGCCGTCGGCGGCCGAGACCACCAGGATCGCGCCGTCGATCTGCGCCGCTCCGGTGATCATGTTCTTGATGTAGTCGGCGTGACCCGGCATGTCGACGTGGGCGTAGTGGCGGTTGTCGGTCTGGTACTCGACGTGCGCGATCGCGATCGTGATGCCGCGCTCGCGCTCCTCGGGAGCCTTGTCGATCTCGTCGAACGGGGTGAAGTCGGCCAGACCCTTCTCCGCCTGGCGCTTGGTGATCGCGGCGGTGAGCGTGGTCTTGCCGTGGTCGATGTGCCCCATCGTGCCGATGTTCACGTGCGGCTTGGTCCGCTCGAACTTCTTCTTGCCCATCTCTCCCTCTC
>DATEDE010000095.1:0-8175 GCA_035286545.1 Actinomycetota bacterium
GTGCCGGGCGCGAAGTAGAACTTCTCCCAGAAGCCCTTCACCTGCGGGATGTGCTGCTTGCGGTACTTGCCGAGGTACGTGCCGTCGGCGTCGATGACGGCCGCGGTGTTGTGGTACAGGCCCGGCTGCACGATCTCGTACATCGGGAGCACGAGCACCATGCCGAGCTCCTTGGCCACGGCCTGGAACCGCTGGGTGGTGGGGCCGTCGGGGATCGGCTCGGTGTAGCTGTAGTACTCGGCGTCTTGGACCTGACAGAAGTACGGACCGTAGAAGAGCTCCTGGAAGCACATGACCTGCGCGCCCTGAGCGGCCGCCTCGCGTGCGGCCTCCTCGTGCTTGTCGGTCATCTCCTCTTTGGAACCGGCCCAGTCCGTCTGAAGCAGCGCCGCCTTCACGATCCTCGACATGCGGACCCCCTCACTCGGCCGTTCACGAGGACGCCGAAGTCGGGCCCGGGCGCCCAGATGGGCATCGTACCCACACGCCGGTCGCGGCGCGACCCAGGCTTGCTCGGGCTACCGATCGTCGAGTGACCGGCGGAGGGCCGCCAGCTCTTGCTTGATGTCGGCGAGTTCCTGGTGAACCGCGGCGTCGACGCGGGCCGCCTCGACCTCTTCCTCCTCCGTCTGCGCGGGGGGCACGAGGATGTTGGCCAGGATGCTCGCGAGAGCCCCGATGATGCCGACGCCGGCGAGCATCACGAACACGCCTGTGATCCGGCCCGCGGCGGTCACGGGGAACCGATCTCCGTAGCCCACGGTCGTGATCGTCACGATCGCCCACCACAGGGCGTCAGCGCCGGTCGTGATGTTGGCCTCGGCCGATCGGCTCTCGAACTGCAGCACCAGGGTGCTCGTGATGACCAGCACGATCATCGCGACCAAGACGGTGACGAACGCCGCGTACTGCCCGCGGTGGTCGACGATGTCCTTGACCAACGCCGACTTGTTCTGCCCGCGCATCAGGCGGGTGATCCGCGCGAGACGGCTGAGCCGCGCCAGGCGCAGGAGCGCCGTGAACTTGAAGACCCCGAAGGCGGGTATCGATCCGATCAGGTCGCCACCCGCGGGCGGCCGATGAAGTAGTCCCTTTTCTTGGAGGCCCTCGTGAGGTTGATGAAGAAATCCACCAGGAAGACGACGCAGACCAGGTTGTCGTAGACGGTCAGCAGCTGGATCGTCGCGTCGCTGAGCGGCAGCAGCAGGACCACCATGACCGCGAGCGAGAGCACGGTCAGGACCAGGATGAACAGGTCGTAGGCGTTGCTGCGTTGGCTGGTCGCGTCGACTGGCGTGGACATGGATCCACCCTCCTGGGGATCGCTCGTCGGGCGGCTCCCCGCCCGCTGGAAGGAAAGGCTAGCCCGCTGCGGGTCGCGAACCCTGCAAGCGGAACCGGTCAGTCATCTCGGCCCTGGAGTCCCCGGAGCCAGCTCCGCACGTTCTCGCCGAGGTCCGGGACGAAGTACCCGCCCTCCTGGAGCAGGACCGTAGGCCGGCCGAGCGCCGCCACCCTCGACCCCATGGCTCGGTAGCCAGCGGTCGTGAGCGCGAGGTCGCAGATCGGATCGCGCTGGTACGTGTCGATGCCGAGCGAGACGAGCAGCGTCGCGTCCCCGAATGCCTCGACCGCCTCGAGCGCCCGCTCCAGGTGGGACAGGTAATCGTCGTCGGAGCACCCAACCGGGAGCGGGACGTTGAGGTTCGCGCCCGCGCCGGTGCCCGCGCCGGTCTCCTCGGCGAACCCGGAGAAGTAGGGATAGGCCCGATCGGGATCGCCGTGCAGGGACACGTACAGCACGTCGCCCCGCGCGTAGAAGATCTGCTGGGTGCCGTTGCCGTGGTGGTAGTCGACGTCCAGGATCGCGACCCGGCCGCCGGTCCGCCGCGCGAGTGCCTCGGCCGCGATCGCCGCGTTGTTGAAGTAGCAGTACCCGCCCATCATCGAACGCGCCGCGTGATGGCCCGGCGGTCGGCACAGGCCGTATACGAACCGTTCGCCACCCAGGACCAGGTCGGCGGCCGACAGCGCCACATCCACCGCCGAGCGGGAAGCGGCGTAGGTCCCATCGACTATCGGCGACGCCGCGTCGAACATCCACGACCCCACCGCGCCCCGCGGGCTCCTCGAGACCCGAGGGCGGTCCATCCCATCGTGGTAGGCCGGGAGCGGGAACGTGTCGGGCAAGATCTCGTCGGCCTTCTCGCCCGCCGCGCGCCACTCGGCCCACGCCGACTCCAGGTACGTGAGCATCGCCGGATCGTGAACGGCGGTGATGGGCTCAACGCCGTGCTCGGTGGGACCGACGAGCTCGAACCCGCCGTCGGCCTCGAGGGCACGGCGGATGTTCTCGGCGCGCTCGGAGACCTCCGGGTGGGCGATCGCCGTGCCGTCCTCGTACTCGTGGCCTGGCTCGTGGCGCAGGTGATCGGCGCTGTAGACGACCTTCATGGCCCGCGGATGCTACCCGGCGGCGAGCAGGTCTCGCAGGGAGCGGAAGGCCTTGCCGCGGTGGCTGATCGCATCCTTCTCTTCGTCGGCAAGCTCGGCCATGGTGCGCGAGGAGCCCTCGGGCACGAAGACCGGGTCGTAGCCGAACCCGCCCGCCCCGCGAGGCACCGCCACGAGTGCGCCCTCGCACACGCCCTCGGCCGAGAGCTCGGTCCCGTCGGGCCACGCGATCGCGGCCAGGCACCTGTAGCGGGCCGTCCGACGCTCGGGCTCTGTCGCGACGATCGCCCCGATCAGCTTCGCGAGGTTCTCGGCGTCGGTGGCTTCCTGCCCCGCGAACCGGGCCGAGCGGGGGCCGGGGCCGCCGCCCAGAGCGTCGACCTCGATGCCCGAGTCGTCCGCGATCGCGGGCAGGCCGAGCGCGGCCGCTACCTCGCGCGCCTTCGCCAGCGCGTTCTCCCGATAGGTGTCGTGGGGCTCCTCGACGTCGGGCCAGGGCTCCTCGTGATCCTCGGCGGTGACCCATGTCACGGGCCAGGCGGCGCAGATACGGCCGAGCTCGCGGAGCTTGTGCGCGTTCCTGCTGGCGATCGCGACCCGCTCGGGGAAGGTCACGCGAGGACGTCGCGCTGGATCTTCGTGAGCTCGGCGATCCCGGCCTCGGCCAGGTTCAGGAGCGCGTCGAGCTCCTCGCGCGAGAAGGGCTCGCCCTCGGCCGTGCCCTGAACCTCGACCAGACGTCCCGAGCCGGTCATGACGACGTTGCAGTCCACCTCTGCGCCGGCGTCCTCCTCGTAGGACAGGTCCAGGATCGAGCGGCCCTGGACCACCCCGACGCTCACGGCCGCGACCGTATCGGTGAGCAGGTCGTCCGGTACGACGCCGCGCTCGGCGAGCACCCGCAGCGCGAGGGCGAGCGCGATGTAACCGCCGGTTATCGACGCGCACCGGGTCCCGGCGTCGGCGACCAGGACGTCACAGTCGATCGTGACGGTCCGCTCACCAAGGCGCGGAAGGTCCGTCACCGCTCGCAGCGACCGGCCGATCAGCCGCTGGATCTCCTGCGTCCGGCCGCTCGGGCGACCCTTGTTCACCTCGCGGAACGTGCGCTCGACGGTCGCGCGCGGCAGCATCGCGTACTCGCCGGTCACCCAACCCTTGCCGGTCCCGCGGAGCCACCGGGGCGCCTCCTCCTGCACGGTGGCCGCTACCAGCACCTTCGTCCGCCCCATCGAGAACAGCACCGAGCCCTCGGCCCACTCCTGGAAGCCGAGGTCGACGCCCACGGGGCGGAGCTCGTCCGGGGCACGGCCGTCGGGGCGCTCACTCACAGCTCGAACCGCATGCCCTCGCCCGCGGCGTCGATCGGTCCCGCGTAAGCCTCGGCCGCCTGGGTCTTGGAGATCTCGCGGTCCAGCGTGGGCCAGATGTGGGTGAGGATCAGGTGCTTCACCCCGGCCTCGCGCGCGTGCACCGCGGCCTGGCGCGATGAAAGGTGGAACGGCAGCAGGTCGTCGCGGTCCTGCCAGGTGGCCTCGGCCAGCAGGATGTCCGCGTCGCGGGCCAGATCCTCCACGTGGTGCGTCGGGCCCGTGTCGCCGGTGTAGGACAGGACCCGCCCGTCGGATTCGAGCCGGAACCCCAGGGCGGGCAGGCCCAGGTGCGCCATCGGCTCGGTCTTCACCCGGAACGGACCGGTCTCGAACCCCTCGCCCGGCGCGACCTCTGTGAACGCGAAAGCCGTGCGCATGGCGACCTGCGAGTCGATCGAGACCAGGTCGGCCAGGCGCTGCGAGAAGTCCGTGGGCACGAACACCGGGAGCCCCGGCTGCCCGAGCTCGCCGTAGTGCCAGGCGTAGAAGAAGGGATACAGGTCGACGAAGTGATCGGGGTGCTCGTGCGAGATCACGATCGCGTCGACGTCCTTGATCTCGAGGTGCTCCTGCAGGTTCGCCATCGTGCCCGAGCCGGCGTCCATGTAGAGGTTGAAACCGTCGTGCTGAACGAGGTATCCGGAGGTCGCGACTCCGGCGTTGGGCCAGGTCCCGCTGGAGCCCAGGATCGTCAGTTCCACGCGACCCCCTCTGTTTCGGCCACGGCGACGGCGCCGACGCCGCCGACATCCGGGCCAAGGAAATGATGCGCGATCTTGCGGAACCGCTCCGGGTCGCCGGTGGTGAGGAACTCGTGGGTGGGCTCTCGGGGCTCCTCGCGCAGCAACGAGCCATCGCGCAGGGCGGCGTACACGTCCTTGGCGGTCTCCTCGGCCGACGACACGAGCACGACGTCCTCTCCCATCACGTACTGGATCAGTCCGGAGAGCATCGGGTAGTGCGTGCACCCCAGGATCAGGGAGTCCACCCCCTCCCGCACCAGCGGCTCAAGATACCCCCGGGCGGCCTCGAGCAACCCGTCGCTGGCGGTGTCTCCCGCCTCCACGTGCTCGACGAAGACGGGGCACGCGGCGGAGAACAGCTTCACGTCGGCCCGGGTCGCGGCGATCGCGCGCCCGTACGCATCGCTGTCGACGGTTGCCACGGTGCCGATCAGCCCGATGCGACCGTTCCGCGTGGCGTGGACGGCAGCCCGCGCGCCCGGGTCCACGACACCGATCACGGGCACCCCGTGGGCGTCGGCGACGTCGGCGATCGCCGCGACCTCGACCGAGTTGCAGGCGACGACTAGCATCTTCACGTCCCGCTCGACCAGGTAGGCGGCGATCTCCAGGCCGAACCGACGGATCTCCTCGAGCGGGCGCGGGCCGTACGGGAACCTGCCGTTGTCGCCCAGGTACAGGACCCGCTCGTTCGGGAGGAGATCGAAGATCGCCCTCGCTACGGTGAGACCGCCGACGCCCGAGTCGAACACGCCTATCTGCCGAGGGTCATTCACCCGATCACCACCACAGGGACTCCGAGACGCCCTTCTCGGCGCGCTCGATCTCGGGCGCCCAGGCCTGGGTGGACAGGTACTTCCATCCGCCGTCGGCGAGCAGACAGACGACCTCCCCGCGCTCGAGGTCCGCCGCGACGCGCCGAGCGACGTGCAATACCGCACCCGATGAGATCCCGGCGAAGATCCCCTCACGCTCGGTCAGCTCGCGCGTGGCACGGAGCGAATCCGAGGAGCTCACGAGGAACTTCCGGTCAAGCAAGGTCTCGTCGAAGATGGGGGGCACGAACCCGTCGTCCAGCGAGCGCAGCCCGTAGACGAGGTCCCCGAGCTCCGGCTCGGCCGCGATCACCTTGATCCCGGGATCGTGGCGGTGCAGGCGCCGGCCCACGCCGGTGAGCGTGCCACCCGTGCCGAGGCCCGCAACGAAGTGCGTGACCTCGGGCAGGTCACGGACGATCTCCTCGCCGGTGCCCTCCTCGTGCGCGAGCGGGTTCGCGGGGTTGCCGTACTGGAACGGCATGAAGTAACGCTGGTCCTTCGCGAGACGGCGGGCGACGTCGATCGAGCCGTTCGTCCCTTTGTCGCCGGGCGAGGACACGACCTCGGCGCCGAACAGCTCGAGCAGGCTGATCCGCTCCTCGCTCGCGTTGTCGGGGATCACGACGGTGAGCCGGTATCCCTTGCGGCGGGCGACCATCGCGAGCGCGATCCCCGTGTTGCCCGAGGTCGGCTCGAGGATCGTCTTGTCCGGAGTGAGCTCGCCTGAGGCCTCCGCCGCCTCGACCATCGCCTTGGCGATGCGGTCCTTCGTCGAGCCGGTCGGGTTCTGCCCCTCGAGCTTGGCCCACAGGCGCACCTCGGGCCGCGGGCTCATCGAGGGCAGGCCGACGAGCGGCGTATCGCCTATGGCATCAAGGACGTCGGGGTACCGCACGGGGAGTGATTATCCCAGCGGACAGCCCTAGGGCCGCCGACCGGGGTCGGCGTCCTGGCCGAACGACGGGCGTGCGGAGTGCGCCTACGACTTAGACTTGCCCGACCAGCCTTAACGGGACCCTTCGATCGAAGGGGAAGAGCCTAGCGGGCCGCAACAGTGTCAGCGACCGCCGGCCACTGCGGGCAGGATCGAGATCGTGTCGCCCTCGGCGACCGCGGTCTCGAGCGAGCCGAGGTAACGGACGTCCTCGTCGTTCACGTAGACGTTGACGAACCGATGCAGGGCGCCGTCCCCGGTCACCACGTTCTTCGTGATCCCCGGGTAGCGCGTCTCGAGGTCCGACAGCAGCTCCCGCAGCGTCGCGCCCTCGGCGTCGACGCGCGGCTCGCCTCCCGCGTGTTTGCGCAGGATCGTGGGCAGCTTCACCTGGACGGTCATCGGGTATTGCCTCTCCTTACGTTCCGTGGGTGGAAACGCCGTGTTCGGCCTCACTCGGCACACCTCCGGACGCGATGCCGCAGAAGGCGTCGTAGTCGATCAGCTCTGTGATGCTCGGCTCCTTGCCGCAGACGGGACAGTCAGCGTCCCAACGGACCTTCACGGTCTGGAAGTCCATCTGCAACGCGTCGAAGATCAACAGGCGTCCGATCAACGGATCGCCCTTGCCCGTGATCAGCTTGACGGCCTCGGTCGCCTGGATGCAGCCGACGATCCCCGGCAGCACCCCGAACACACCGCCCTCGGCGCAGCTCGGCACCGTGCCGGGCGGCGGGGGCTGCGGGAACAGGCACCGGTAGCACGGCGCGTCCCGCCCGGGCATGAACACCGTCGCCTGCCCGTCCCACTGGTAGATCGAGCCGTACACGAGCGGCTTGCCCAGGAACTGCGTCGCGTCGTTCACGAGGTAGCGCACGGGGAAGTTGTCGGTCCCGTCCACCACGACGTCCCAGGGCTCGAGGATCTCGAAGGCGTTCTGCGAGGTGAGGATCGTGTCGTAGGGCACGATCTCGATCGTAGGGTTGATCGCGCGCAGGCGGTCGGTCGCGCTGTCCACCTTCGGGCGACCGACATCGGCGGTCGAGTGGATGATCTGGCGCTGCAGGTTGGACTCGTCGACCCTGTCGAAGTCCAAGATCCCGAGCGTCCCGACGCCGGCCGCGGCCAGGTACATGGCGACGGGAGAGCCGAGCCCCCCGGCGCCGATGCACAGCACCTTGGCGTCTAGCAGCTTGCGCTGCCCCTCCCCGCCGATGCCCGGCAGGATGATGTGGCGCGCGTAGCGCCGAACCTGCTCCTCGGTGAAGGACGGCGTGCTCATACGATCTCGAGCTCCTGTTCGACGATCTCGTCGTCATCGATCCGGAACGAGCGCAGGACCGGGTTCGCGCGGTCCGACAGCGACATCACCAGGTGCTCGGCCTCCGGATAGAAGGCCTGCGTTCGGTCTGTCTCCGACGGGTAGGCCTCCGAGTGCGTATGCGTGTGGAAGATCCCGAGGAGCTCCCACCCCTGCTCGTCTATCTCGTCGAACACCCTCAGCTGCTCCTTCGCGTCCAGGCGGTAGGTGACGGGGCTCGCGTCCGCGTTCGACATCGGGAAGAACTTGGCCGGGCGCCCCTCCTTGCCCGCCAGCAGACCGCAGGATTCGTTCGGGAACGCGGCGAGGCCGTGCTCCACCATCTCATCGAAGAAGGTCCGATCAAGTTGCATCTGCAAGTCCGGATAACCCTACCAGCGTGGTCGTATTCCCCGGGCTCAGCTGGCGAGTCGCCCCGTGACCCGGATCGCGCCGGGCTCACCCCCCTCGAGGAGACCCATCTCTGCGAACGGCACGCCGCGCGTGCGTAGCTCCTCTGCGAGCCGGTCGCCCGCGGTCGCGGCGATCAGCA
>DATEDE010000096.1:0-10230 GCA_035286545.1 Actinomycetota bacterium
GTGGCGGCCGGCCACGAGGTCGGGGAGCTCCACGACGTCCTCGCGCCGGATCAGGCCGAGCTCCTTGGCGCGGGCGAGCGGGCGGGAGTGGTGCTTGGACTCGTGGTCCCAGAGATCGCAGACGACGAGGTCGGCCTGCTCGACGCATGCCACCTCGGGATCGAGCGAGGAGATCGAGCAGAACAGGCTCCCCGGCCCGAGCCACCCGGGCGGAACGTAGGGCTCGGGCGCCATCGTCGCTGCGACGATCACGTCCGCGCCTCGGCACGCCTCCTCGGCGCTCGGGACCGGGACGACCCGAGCCGAGCGTTCGCGGAAGGCCTCGGCCCGCTCGGGCGCGATGTCCCAAACTCGGATCTCCTCGAGCGAAGGCAGGACGGCCTCGAGGGCCGAGAGCTGCGTGCCGGCCTGCACGCCCGCTCCGAGGATTACCGCCACCTTCGCTCCACGCCGCGCGAGGAGCCGAGCCGCCACGCCGGTAACGGCGCCGGTCCGAGCTGCCGATACGACCGTGCCGTCCATGATGGCGACCGGGAGTCCCGTCGCTGGATCGGTGAGGACGATGAGCCCGATGCCCCGGGGCAGGCCGCGCGAGGGGTTGGAGGGCACGCTCGGGATCCACTTGAGGCCCACGAGGCCGATCGAGCCGCCGACGTACGCCGGCATCGCCATGATCCGGCCCAGGGTCTCCTCGCTCCCGAGCTCGTCCGACCACATGAGCGCCGACTTCGACGGGAGCCGGGTGTCGCCGTGCGCGTGGAGACGGAGCGCCTCCTCGACCACCTCGATCGTCGCGGGCATGTCGAGCCCTCCGGCCTCTACGACGTCCTCCTGCGACAGGAACAGGAACCGAGCCTCGCCCACGGCGCGGAACCGTAGCAGGGCGGCCTTCCTACCCGACGGGCTCCAACGCGATCTCGGAGACGTCGATCACGGCTCCGTGCCGCGGCGCGGAATGCGGCGGATCGCCGCGATGAGCTCCTGGACGCGGATCGGCTTCGTCACGTAGTCGTTCATCCCGGCGGCCAGGCAGCGCTCGCGGTCGCCCTGCATCGCCTCAGCGGTCATCGCGACGATCCAGGGGCGCTCGCCGTCGAGCCAGCGCTCGACGATTCGGGCGCGTGGCCTCCAGGCCGTCCATCTCGGGCATCTGGACATCGATCAGGACCAGGTCGTAGGGCTGGCGTTCGATCGCCTGGATCGCCTCGATGCCCGTTGCCCACGATGTCGGCGCGGTACCCCATCTTCTCGAGCAGCCGGAGCGCGAGCTTCTGGTTCACTGCGTTGTCCTCCGTCAGCAGGATGCGCAGGGGCGTTTCGCGGCGCCTCGAGCTCGGCGATGCGCGCCTCGAGCGCCTTGCGCTTGGTCTTGGTCTTCCCCTTGCCCTTGCTCATGAGCCCCCCGACAGGTCGGCGGTCGCGACCTGGAGGGCGTCGTGGACCCGGTCGAGCTCTTCGGCGATCCCATCGATCTGTTCCTTGCCATCCTCGAACGTTCCGGCCTTCGCCGCCTCCTCGAGTCGACGGCTCCGCTCGGCGAGCTCGTGGGCCCCGAACGTCGCGGCGTTTGACTTCAGCGTGTGGGCGGCTCGACGGACCTCGGCGATGTCACCCGACTCCAGCCCGGCCCGGGCCGCGGTGATCAACCCCGGCGTGTCGGCGATGAACTGGTCAACGAGTTCCGCGACGAACTCCTCGCCGCCGCCCATGCTCTCGGACAGGCGCTGGAGCACCTCGGTGTCGACGGGTCCGTTCGTCACGCTGGAGACCTCCTCGTTCATCGAGATCGGCTCGGACGGCGCGTGGCCACGGCGCGATGTCCGCTCGATCGCGGCCACGAGCTCCTCGATCCGGATCGGTTTCACGACGTAATCGTTCATCCCCGCCTCGAGGAAGCGCTCGCGGTCACCCGCCATCGCCTCGGCGGTCATCGCGACGATCCACGGGCGCTCGCCCTCGGGCCAGCGCTCGAGGATCCGGCGGGTTGCCTCGACGCCGTCCATCTCGGGCATCTGGACGTCGGTGAGCAGCAGGTCGTACGGCTGCCGCTCGAGCGCCTCGAGAGCCTCGATCCCGTTGCCGGCGATGTCGGCCCGGTAGCCGAGCTTCTCGAGCAGCCGGATCGCGAGCTTCTGGTTCACGACGTTGTCCTCGGCGAGCAGGATCCGGAGCGGATGCTTCGACCCGAGCTCCGGGTCGAGCACGCTGGTCACGCCCTCCTCGGCTCGCTCATCCGTGGCCACCCCGAGCACTGTGGAGATCGCGGCGTGCAGGGGTGAGGCCTTGATCGGCTTGGTGACCACCGCGGCGATCGATGCGGCCTCCCACCGCGGGTCGGCCTCCACCTCGCGCCGGCCCACGGAGGAGGCCAGGATCGTCGGGAGGTCGGGCGCGCGCTCGTGGATCCGCACGGCGAGGTCCAGGCCGTCGACGCCCGGCATGACCATGTCGAGCACGGCGAGGTCGATCCGGCCGTCTCCGAGCGCCGCGAGCGCCTCGTGGGCGCCTTCGGCGGTCACCGTCTGCATCCCCCAGGCGCCGAGGAGCGCGCCCATGAGGTTGCGGTTCGTGGCGTTGTCGTCCACGATCAGGGCGCGGCGATCCGCGAACGACCCGTCGCGACGCAGCGCCGTCGGCGTCATCTCGGTAACCCCGGCGACGAGCGTGACGTGGAACGTGCTGCCCTGACCGGCGCCCTCGCTCTCGACCCACATCGTGCCGTCCATCAGCTCGGCCAGGCGCTTGCTGATCGCGAGGCCGAGGCCCGTCCCGCCGTAGCGGCGGCTGGTCGAGACGTCGGCCTGGCTGAACGACGCGAACAGCCGGTGGATCCGGTCGGGCGGGATGCCGATGCCCGTGTCGCGCACCGTGAGGTAGTAGCCGACCTTATCCGGGATCGCGGTCGGCGAGGCCGTCGCGCGCACGACGATCTCGCCCTCCTCGGTGAACTTGACCGAGTTGTTCAGCAGATTGAGGAGGATCTGCCGCAGCCGGCTCGCGTCGCCGACGGCCGTCTCGGGGGTGCCCTCCTCGAGCTCGTAGACGACCTCGAGCCCCTTCTTCGCGGCTACGGGGCCGATCAGCTCGACGACCGACTCGATGCATGCGCGTAGGTCGAAAGGCGCGAGCTCGAGCTCCATCTTGCCGGCCTCGATCTTCGAGAAGTCCAGGATGTCGTTGATGATCCCGAGCAGCGCCTCGCCGCTGTTGGCGATCGTCGAGGCGTACTCGCGCTGTTCGCCGTCGAGGTCGGTCTCGGTCAGCAGGCCGCTCATGCCGATGATCGCGTTCATCGGCGTACGGATCTCGTGGCTCATCGTCGCGAGGAACGCGCTCTTGGACTCGTTGGCGGCGTCGGCCTGCGCCTTAGCCTCCTGCGCGGTCTGGAACAGGCGCGCGTTGTCCAGCGCGATCGAGGCCAGCTGCGCGAACCGCTGGAGGCGCTCGACCTCGTCGGGATCGAAGGAGGCCCGGCTCGACGGATCGCGCGCGATCTCGAGAACCCCCACGACCCGCTGGCCGGACCGCAGCGGCACGCCTACCACCGCTCCGATCGTCCCGGTCGGGAAGTTCGGCGACCGGCCGTCCCAGGCGTCGTACTCGTCGATCACGAGCGGGTCCCCCGAGTCCCAGACCCGTCCGGCCAGACCCTCGCCGTGGGCGAGGGTCGCACCGGCGTCCACGGCCAACAGTCCGACGGACACGCGGTTCTCCAACCGCAGGCCGCCCGTGTCCTCCAGGTAGATAGCGCCGTGCTCGGTGCCGAGCAGGTCGCCCGCCCGGGTCAGCAGCGCACCCAAGAGCTCGTCGAGGTCCAGGCGGTCCATCACGCCGAGCGTGGTCTCGTGCAGGGCCTCGAGCTCGGTGTTCTGCTCGCGGAGCTCCTCTGTGCGCTCTGCCACGCGCGCCTCCAGGCCCTCGAGGGTCTCGCGGAGTTGCGAGGTCATCGTGTTGAACGACTCGGCGAGCTCACCCACCTCGTCCTTGGTGGTGACCGGCGCCTCCCGCGTGAGGTCCCCGGCGGTCACCGCGGCGGCCGTGTCGGTGATCGCGAGGATCGGGCGCGCGATCCTGCGCGACACGACGTAGATCCCGATCCCGACGAGGGCGACGACCGCGAGGCCGATCCCGCCGATCGTGAGCGAGAGCTCGCGGGCCGGCTGGAACGCCTCGTCCTGGCTCATCTCGGCCATCAGCGCCGCGCCGACCTCGGGGAGCCAGTGGTAGACGCCGATCACCGGCTCGCCCTCGTAGTTCTCGTAGAGGCCCTGCCCCTCCTGTTGCGCGGTCGCCTTGTCGATGCCGCTCGAAGAGATGGCGTCGGGGTACTCGCCCAGCAGGCGCGCGTGCACGAACCGGCCGTCCGTGCCCACGAGGTACGTCTCGCCGCTGTCGCCGAGTCCCGTGCGTTCGAGCACGATCCGGTCCAGCCGCTCGAGGTTCAGCACCGCGGCGACCACCCCGATCCGCTGCCCGCTGTGGTCGAACAATGGCGTCGCGATCGTGATCACGGAAGCGTCCGAGAGCGCGCTCCGCGACACGGGCTGCACGTAGGTGTTCGAGCTCCCCTCGACGAACCAGGGCTCGTCGGTCAACGAGAGCCCTTCGTGCTCGGCGACGGTCGAGACGACGATGTTGCCCTCGAGGTCGAGCACGAGGAACTCTTGGGCATCCGCGGTCTTCGAGACGACGAAGGTGAGGAGCTTCTGGGCCGCGTCGTGCGCCGCGGGATCTTGGAGTCCGTCCTCGGTCAATAGGTCGGAGACGCGCTCGTTCAAGGTGTCGAGGACGTCGTCGCCGGTCTCGTAGCCGCCCATCAGCCCCGCTACGAACACGGCGTTGCGGCGCTGCTCGTCCACCCAGCGATCGAGCGAAGCTGCCTTTCCCTCGGCCGCTGCGTCCAGCCGGTCGAACACGGTCCCCTGGAGCGAGGTTCGCGCCCGCTGATAGGCGACCACGCCGACGATCGCCACGGTGAGGATGGACAGCACGAGGAACGAGACCACCAGCCGGACCATGAGGCTCCGACGGCCCCGTCGCGTCCGTGCCTGGGGTGCGCTCATCCGGTCAGAGCTCCTGCTCCACGGTCGACAGGTCGAACGCGCCCGCCGCGCTCGCGTAGTCCTGCCCGAAGAACTCGATCGAGAGCTCTCGCAGCGTACCGTCCTCGTGCAAGCCCTGGACGATCTGAGTGACGCGCCCGACGAACGAGTGAACGTCTAGCTCCGAGCTCCTGTCGATCCACCCCGTCGCGTACTCGTCGAACAGCGGCTCGCCGATCTTCCGCAGCGGCATCCCGCTCGCGATCGCATGCTCGCCCACCTGCTCGGCGCAGAGGAACGCGTCGATGTCGCCGTCGACGACGTCCTCCAGGCCGGGTCCCTCGACCGTGTAGCCGACCACCTCGGCGTCGACGATCCGGAAGTCCCCGTCGAACCCCGGCAGGTCCAACGTGCCGTTCAGGTAGCTCTCGTGCGTGCAGCTCGCGCACGCGCCGACCCGCTGGCCCGACAGGTCCTCGGGGACCGAGGAGACCGAGTCCCCGCGCACGAACGCGAACGCGGGCAGGACGTAGTACGGCTGGGTCACGTACAGGTAGCGGTTCCGCTCGGCGTCTATCGCGCCGGAGCCATAAGCGAGATCCCACCGCTCGCCCCAGCTGCCGCCCGTGATCTCGACCCATTGCGGGGCGACTAAGCACGGTTCGACCCCGAGCGCGGCGGCGACCGCCTTGCCGGTCTCGACGTCGTACCCGGAGACCTCCGGGCCGGTCAGCTGGCTCTCGGCGCACTTCGTGTCCGGCGCCCGGGTCGCTCCTTCGACGGCGAAGGACTGCGGTGCGTAGTCCAGGTCGGTGGACAGGATCAGCGTCCCGCGATCGAGGATCTGCGCGAGCTTGTCGTTCTCGGGATCGGCGTTCGCGCCGTCGTCGCCGTTCGAGCACGCCCCCGCGAGCAGGAGCGTGCAAACGGCGAGGACGACGGGGAAGCGCATCGAGCTCAGGTCACCATCACGGAGCCGTCACGACCTGCCCTGTGGCCTCGAGGTCGAAGGCCGCCGCGGCGGTGATGTAGTCGGTGCCGAACCAGTCCTCGGAGATCGCGAGCAGTGTGCCATCGGCCTGTGCCGCTCGGATGATCTCGTTCACGCGGTCGACGAACGCGCGGCTGTCCAGGCCTGAGCTCTTGTCGACGAAGCCGGACGGGTAGTAGGTGAACGCGGTCTCGTCGAGCGGTCGCAGTGCCAGCCCCTCGTCGATCTGCGCCTGACCGACGGGGCCGGCGGCAAGGAACGCGTCGATCTCACCATCGGCCAAGGCCTGCAGGCCCGGTCCCTCCGTCTCGAAGATGGCGATCTCCGGGTTCTCGACCGTCTGGACGACCTCGATGCCGGGGATCACGAGCTCACCGCGCAGGTACAGCTCGTGCGAGCAGCTGGAGCAGGCGCCGATCTTCAGCCCGTCGAGGTCGCTCGGCGTCTGGAACTTCGAGTCCTCGCGGACGAAGTAGTAGTTGGGGACCGCATAGTACGGCTGGGTCATCCACAGCCGCTCCATCCGGTCCTCGTTGATAGATCCAGACCCGTACACGAGGTCCCACCGGTCGCCCCAGTTGCCGGAGGTCACCTCGGTCCACGACGGCGAGACGAGACACACCTCGACGCCGAGCTCCCCCGCCACGAGCTTCGTCGTCTCCGGGTCGAATCCCGTGACCTCGGGAGCGGTCAGTTGGTCCGGAGCGCACACCGTGTCCGCCGGGCGCGGCCCCGCGCCGGCGGTCGACTGCGGCGGGTAGTCGGGCTCGTAGTACGCCACGAGGATCCCTCGCGACAGGATCTGCGCGAGCTTGTCGGTGGTCGGATCGCCGGCGCCGGTGGCCGTCGCCGTTTCGCCGACCGCATCCGTCTCCGAGCCTCCGCCGCCATCGTCCGATTGAGCACGCGGCCATGACGAGCACCGCGCTGAACAGCAGCGCGGCCAGCCACGTGGTGCGTGTTCGCCTCACTGGATCTCCCCCTGTCCGATCGCTTCAAGATCGAACGCCGCCGCGGCGCTCACGTAGTCGGTGCCGAACCATTCCTCCGACAAGGCCTGGAGCGTCCCGTCGGACTCGGCCTGCAGGATGATCTCGTTCACCCGCTCGACGAACGCCGCCACCGACAGACCCGAGCTCTTGTCCACGAACCCGCTGGGGTAGTACGTGAACGCGGGTGGGTCGAGCCTTCGGAGCGGCAGCCCCTCGTCGATCTGCCCCTGCCCGACGGGGTCGGCGGCGAGGAAGGCGTCGATCTTGCCGTCGGCGAGCGCCCGGAGCCCCGGGGTCTCGATCTGGTAGGTCACGATCTCCGGGTCCTGAACGGTCGGTTCGATCTCGACGCCGGGGATCTCGAGCTCACCGCGCAGGTACAGCTCCTGGGAGCAGCTCGCGCATGTTCCGATCTTGAGACCGTCGAGGTCGGTCGGCGTCTGGTACGGCGAGTCCTCGTGGACGAAGTAGGAGACCGGCACCGCGTAATACGGCTGAGTCATCCACAGGCGCTCCATCCGGTCGGAGTTGATCGACCCGGAGCCGTAGACGATGTCGAACCGGTCGCCCCAGTTCCCCCCGGTGACCTCGGTCCAGGTGGGCGTGACGAAGCAGGCCTCCACCCCGAGCGACTCCGCGACCAGGGCCGTGGTCTGGATGTCGTACCCGTCGACCTCGGCGGCCGTCAGCTGGTCTTCCGCGCACTTCGTGTCGGCGGGCCGCGTGGCGCCCTCGACCGCGAACGACTGCGGAGGGAACTCGGGCTCGAAGTAGCCGACCAGGGTGCCGCGCGCCTGGATCTGCGCGAGCTTGTCGGTGGACGGATCGCCGGAGGCGCCGGTGGAGGATGCGGTCCCCCCGTCCCCTCCCGTCTCCGAGCCGCCCACGTCGTTCGACGAGCACGCGGTCGCGACGACGGCCGCCACCGTCACGATCATCACGACGATCGACCGCGCGCGCGTCACCTTCCCGGTCCTTGCTCGTTCGGTGCCGCCAGGCCCCAGAGCTTGATCCGGGACCGACGCCCACGGATCTCGAACTCGTCGACGAACGTCAGGTCCTCAGGCGGCTCGCCGCTGAGCGAGGCGTATGTCTCGTCCGACAGCAGTACCGGGAACGCCACTTCCTTGGTGAGCCCCTCGATCCGCGACGCTGCGTTCACGGTGTCGCCGATCACGGTGTAGTCCAGGCGGCGCGACGAGCCGACACTGCCCGACATCAGGGGCCCCGAGTTGATCCCCACGCCCATGCGGAAGCCATCGCCGAGGCTGGCCTCCTTGAGCCATGCGTTGAATTCCCTCAGCTTGTCGCCGGCCATCACCCGCGCCGCCGCCAGCGCGCGGTCGGCGTGGTCGTCCTGGGGAACGGGCGCGCCGAACGCCGCGATCACGCCGTCGCCCAGGCAGGCGATCATCGTGCCCCCGTTGTCCAAGATCGCGTCGGTCATGAGGCTCACGTAGCGGTTCAGCGCCTCGATCACCTCGTCGACCGGTCGAGCCTCCGCGTACGTGGTGAAGCCCCGCAGGTCGGCGAAGAGCACGGTCCCGGTTAGGAGCTCGGCGCCGATCGTTGGTTCGCCGTCGCTCTTGGCCAGCACCTGGTCGACGAGCGACTCGGGTAGGAACCGCGTGAACACCTGGCGGACCCGCTCCCGCTCCAGGTCGTGGAGGGCCTTCCGGTTCAGTCCGGCGTTCACCCGGGCACGGAGGATCACGGGGTCGAAGGGCTTGGGCAGGAAGTCCTCTGCGCCCGCCTCGATGCATCGGGCGATGCTCTCGGTGTCCTCGACCCCCGAGATCATGATCACCGGGATGTGGAGCAGGGCGGGATCCTGCTTCAGGCGCTCGAGCACCTCGATGCCGTCGAGGCCCGGCATGAGGATGTCCAGCAGGACGAGGTCGAACGGCGACCCGGCGAGCGCGGCGAGCGCCGACCCGCCGTCCTCGACAGCCGTCGTGGAGTGGCCCTCGCGCTCGAGGCTGGATGTCAGCAGGCGTCGGTTGAGGGCGTCGTCATCGACGACCAATACGCGGCCGACCCGAGCCTGCATACGGTCCTTCCTGGCGTACCCCACCGACGCTGACAGCGCGTCGGTTGCGGCGAGGAGTCTCCCACGGGCCTTTCGAACTGGGCAACAGAACCGGGATGGAGCGGTCGGGCCGATCTCGAGCGTCAGCTGCGCTCGTTCGGCGCGTCGTCGGACGCGTCGGGCTCGGCCACCGAGACGATCGTTGGCACCGAGCTCCCCGTCAGACGGGAGCCGCGATCCCACGCTGACCCGTCCCGCGGCGAAGTCTGCCTGCGAACTTCACGTGCTAGCGTCGCCCGGCGACCGAGCCGGCGGGCGCGGTTCATTAAGGGGGTGGACGCGGGCAGATGACCGACAGGGCGACGTGGATCCGGGACCTGCGAGGGTTGAACGAGCAACAGGAGTCCGGCCTGGCGGACGAGTACGACGCCTCCTGGGGCGAGATCGAGGACGTGCACCGGACGTTCGTCGACCGGTTCCTCTCGGAGCTCCCGCCCGAGGGCCACGTGCTCGACGCGGCGTGCGGAACGGGCAAGTACGCGCCGATGGTGATCGCGAGCGGCCGCACGCCGCTGTGCGTGGACCACACGGCCTCCTACCTCGACAAGGTGGCCTCGAAGACGCCCGGCGTCGCGACCGCGAAGCACCACCTGCAGGAGCTCCCGTACGAGCGCGAGTTCGACGGCGTGATGTGCGTGGACGCGATGGAGTTCCTCCCGCCCGAGGATTGGCCTTTGGTGCTGGACCGGTTCCGCCGCGCGCTCCGTCCGGGTGGATGGCTATACCTGACGGTCGAGCTCGTGCCGGAGGCCGAGGTGCGCGCGGGCCACGACGCGGCCCTGCGGTTGGGGTTCCCGGTGGTCGAGGAGGGCGAGGCGATCTGGGAGGAGCCCGACTGGTACTACCACTTCTACCCGGCACTGGATCGGGTCCGCGCGTGGCTCGCGGATGCGAGCTTCGCGGTTCAAGAGGAGCTCGAGGGTCCCTGGATCGAGGGTAAGTACGCATACCATCACGTGCTCGCCCGGCTCGAGACCGACGTGTGAGCCGATCTGCACGACACGATCTTCGCTCGTGAGCACGGACTATCGTGACGTCATGAGCTCCGGCCTGCCGTCGCTCGGGCGTCGCGGCGAAGGTTGGGTGATCGCCCAGTTCGTGCTGGGCGCGGCGATC
>DATEDE010000097.1:0-21617 GCA_035286545.1 Actinomycetota bacterium
GGCGCGCGCCTGGTCTACCGCCAGGCCGATCCCGAGCACCACCGCCTGGACACGACGATCGTCGGAACGCCCGAGGCCGTCCGCCGCGCGGCGCTTGCCGGCGCCGCGACGGCCATCGATCTGATCGACATGACCGAGCACGCGGGCGGGCACCCGAGGATGGGCGCGGCCGACGTGATCCCGTTCGTGCCGCTCGCCGGCATCTCGATGGAGGAGGTGGTTGAGCTCTCGCGGGACTTCGCTCGCGAGCTCGCTTCGAAGCTCGACATCCCGGTGTACCTGTACGACCGTGCGGCGCTCACACCCGAGCGCGCCAGCCTGGCCGAGGTGCGCCGCGGCGAGTTCGAGGGCCTGCGCGAGGCCGTCGCGCGCGGCGAGCGACTGCCGGACTTCGGACCACACGAGCTCGGGCGCGCGGGCGCGACCGCCGTGGGAGCCCGCAAGCCGCTGATAGCGTTCAACGTGTATCTGCGCGGCTCGGTGCAGGACGCGAAGGAGATCGCGAACGCGATCCGGGAGTCGAGCGGCGGGCTCCCCGCGGTGCGCGCGATCGGGTTCGAGGTTACCGAGCGCGGGGGTGTCACCGTCTCGATGAACCTGGTGGACTTCGAGGTGACAGGGATCCGGACGGCGTTCGACGCCGTGGCCTCGATGGGCGCCGAGCGCGGCATGGCGGTCGTCTCCACCGAGATCGTCGGCCTGGTTCCCCGCGCCGCACTCGGACCCGGCGACGCGGAACATGTTGGGCTGGAAGGGTTCGACGCGAACGGACAGATCCTGGAGCGACTAGTGAACGGAGGGACGGCGTGAGCGACATCGGTGGCCGGACGATCAACGGGTTCCTGGCGCAGCTCGCCTCGGACGCCCCGACGCCGGGCGGCGGGGCGGTCGCGGGGCTGATCGGCGCGAATGGGGCGGCACTGATCGAGATGGTCTGCAACCTGACGATCGGTAAGGCCGGGTACGAGGAGGTGCAGGAGCGGATCATCGCGGTCCGGGAGGAGGCCGGCGCCGGGCGCGTGTCCTTCCTCGACCTCGCCGACCGCGACGCGACCGCTTTCGACGGCGTGATGGCGGCGCTCAAGATGCCGAAGGAGACCGACGCGCAGAAGGCCGAACGCTCGCAGGCGATCCAGCGCGGGTACGAGGCCGCGGCCGTCGTGCCGCTCGAGTGTGCGAAGCAGGCCGCGGCCCTGATGGAGCTCGCGGCGGAGGTCACGGGCACCGGCAACGCGCAGGCGGCTTCCGACGGCTCCTCTGCGGCGCAATGCTTGTCAGCGGCCGTGTGGTGCGCGACCTACAACGTGGAGATAAACGCGGCGGCACTGAAGGACCAGGCCAAGGCGCAGGCGCTCCGCGACGAGGTCTCGGCCCTGCGCGCGAACGCCCAGGCGCTGCTCGACGCCGCCAACGTAGCGTTCGCCGAACGCATCGCCTGAACGCATGCGCCGGTTCGCACGGGGCGAGGCGGTGGCGCTCCGAGAGATCTGGAACGGACGCGTCTGGTCCGCTCGCGCGGCGATCGTCGTCGAAGATCGGGAGGATCAGACCACCTTCTTCGTCCCTGCCGAGGCGATGCGGATGGCCGCCGTTCGCGACGGCGCCATGCTCCGGATCCCCCAGGACGGGTTCGAGCTCGCGCCGAGGACCTCCGGCGAGGCGCCGGCATTGTCCTTCGGCTGGCCGGACCGGTGGCACGGGACGCTCCTGTTCTTCCTTCCGGACGGGCGTCCGCGGAACTGGTACGTGAACCTGCAGGAGCCGCTGCGCCGCACCGATGTCGGGTTCGACTACCTAGACCTCAAGCTCGACGTGATCGTCGAGATGGAAGGCTCGTGGCTGTGGAAGGACGAGGACGAGCTCGCTGAAGCGATCACACGGGGGCTGGTACCCGTCGAGGACGAGGCACGACTGCGCGCCGAAGGCGAACGCGCGGTCCGAAGGATCGTCGACCGCGAGCCTCCGTTCGACCGGGACTGGACGACGTGGAGCCCCGACCCCGACTGGCCTGCGCCCGCCCTGCCCGATGCCTGGGACCGCCTCTAGGCAGCGCCCAGCTCCGGCATCACCTGCTCGATGAACTCCTCGAGACGGCCGCGTCCCTCGCTCGGCCAGTCGACCACCAGGTACTTCACGCCGTTCGCGACGTGGGCGTCGACCGCCCGGCGCACCTCGTCCCAGGGCTCGCTGATCGACAGGCTCGAGGCGCGGACGATCGAGCCGGGATCGCGTCCTGCGTCCTCGGCCGCTCGACGGACCACGTCCCACTTCTCGGCGTAGCGACCGCCCCAGGTGTGCCAGGCGTCGGCCTGGCGGCCGACGATCGGCAGCATCAGCTCGCGTCCGGACGCCCCGATCCAGATCGGCGGGTGTGGCCGCTGCACTGGCGCCGGACGGTAGAGCGCGTTCCGCAGCCCGAAGTAGCGCCCCTCGAACGACACTCGCTCACCGCTCATCAGCAGACGGAGCACCTCCACGCCCTCCTCGAGTCGTTCGGCGCGCTCAAGCACCGACGGGTACCCGAAGCCCAGCTCGCGATGCTCGTCCCCGTTCCAGGCTGCTCCGACCGCGCACTCGACGCGCCCGCCGCACACGTGGTCCACGGTGACGACCTCGGTGGCCAGCAGCGAGGGATGGCGATACGTCATCCCGGTCACGAGCGTGCCGAGGCGGATCCGCTCGGTCGCCGCCCCCAGAGCGGCGAGAAGCGTCCAGCCCTCCAGGCAGGGGCCGTCCGGGTCCCCATACAGGGCCGTGAAGTGGTCGAAGACCCAGGCCCCCTCGAACCCGGCCTCCTCGGCCAGGCGCGTCCGTCCCAGGATCTCGTCCCACGTGAGCTGGTGCTGAGCTACGTCGAGTCCGAACCTCACGGTCAGCCCTCCTGGTTGTCGGGGCGGGCGGCGTGCGCGAGTGTAGGGGGCGATGGTGGATCTCTCCCACGTTCGATCCCGGTTCCCGGCTCTTTCGCGCGAGCAGGACGGGCGCCCGGTCGTGTTCGTGGACGCCCCGGGAGGCTCCCACGTCCCCGAGACCGTCATCCAGGCGATCGGAGGCTACCTTCGCTCCAGCAACGCAAACACGCACGGCGCGTTCGCGACGAGCGAGGAGACCGACCTGGTGATCGCCGAGGCGCATCGCGCCGCCGCCGACCTGCTCCACGCCGACCCCGACGAGGTCGCCTTCGGGCCGAACTCGACGACGCTGCTCCTGGCGTTCTCGCGCTCGGTGGCGCGGACGCTCGAACCCGGCGACGAGGTCGTGATCACCCGGTTCGATCACGACGCCAACGTCCGGCCCTGGATCTTGGCCGCCGAGGACGCCGGCGCGTCCGTCCGGTGGGTCGACCTCCGCGACGAGGACGTGACCCTGGACGTGGCCTCTCTCGAGGCCGCCCTGTCCGGACGGACGAAGGTCGTGGCCTTCTCGCTCGCGTCGAACGCGGTTGGCTCGGTCACGCCCGCGGCCGACCTCGTCCGACTTATCCGGGAGCGCGCGCCCGAAGCCCTGGTGTGCGTCGACGGCGTACACGTCGCTCAGCACCGCTCGGTGAACGTCCACTCGATCGGCGCCGACGTGGCAGTGTGCTCGCCCTACAAGATCTTCGGGCCGCACCTCGGGATCATGTTCGGTCGGCGCGAGCTGCTCACTTCGCTCCGCCCGTACAAGCTCCGGCCGGCGAGTGACGAGATCCCCTACCGATGGGAGACCGGTACGCAGAACCACGAAGGCTTCGCCGGCTTCGTTGCCGCGATGGACTACCTCGCGGGCCTCACCCAGGCCGCCGGCTCGCGGCGCGAGCGGATCGCGGCGGCCTTCCGCGACGCGATCGTGCCCTGGGAAGCCGAGCTATCCCGCCGGTTCCTCGACGGCGTCGTCTCGCTCACTCACGTCCGTCTCTTCGGGATCGCCCACGCAGCGCGAGTGGACGAACGCACGCCGACGTTCGCCGTGCGGGTGGAAGAGCAGCATCCGCTCGAGACGGCGAAGGGCCTGGCCGAGCGCGGGATCTACGTCTGGGACGGCCACTACTACGCCATCGAGCTGATGGAGCGCCTGGGACTCCTGGAGACGGGGGGCGCCGTCAGGATCGGCTTCTGCCACTACAACACACCCGATGAGGTCGACCGGGTCCTCGAGGCGCTGGCGTCCCTGCCCTGAGGTGACCTTCCCCCCGTTGCTAGGATGACGCGGCTCCCTCGACCCGAAGAAGGCCACGCATGCGCATCCTGATCCTCGGCGGCGACGGGTACCTGGGCTGGGCGACCTCGATGCACTTCGCCCGCCGGGGCCACGAGGTTCACGCCGTCGACAACTACCTGCGCCGCCGCGCCCATCAGGAGGCCGGGACCGGCTCGCTCACGCCGATCGGCGCATCACTTCCCGCGCGCGCTCAAGCGTTCCGCGAGGCCACCGGCCTGGATATCGGGGTCACCGAGGGCGACCTCACCGACTGGGAACTCACCCAGCGCGTGTTCCGCGATTTCCGGCCCCAGGCCATAGTCCACTACGGTGAGATGCCCAGCGCACCCTACTCGATGATCGACCGCGACCACGCGGTGTTCACGCAGACGAATAACGTCGTGAACACCCTGAACGTCCTGTTCGCCATGGCCGAGATCACGCCGGACGCACACCTCGTCAAGCTGGGCACGATGGGCGAGTACGGCACGCCCAACATCGACATCGAAGAAGGCTACATCGAGGTCACACACAACGGGCGGACCGACACACTGCCCTTCCCGAAGATCCCAGGCTCGATGTACCACCTGTCCAAGGTGCACGACTCGCACAACGTCCACTTCGCGTGCAAGACCTGGGGCCTTCGCGCGACGGACCTCAACCAGGGCGTCGTTTACGGGATCGCGACCGAGGAGACCGCGCTCGATGAGCGCCTGCTCACCCGCTTCGACTACGACGAGGTCTTCGGGACCGCGCTGAACCGGTTCTGCCTGCAGGCCGTGATCGGTCACCCTCTCACCGCGTACGGCAAGGGCGGCCAGACCCGCGGGTACCTGAACATCGTCGACACGCTGCAGTGCGTCGAGCTCGCGGTCGCGAACCCGGCGGCGGCCGGCGAGTTCCGTGTCTTCAACCAGTTCACCGAGCAGTTCTCGATCGTCGAGCTCGCGGAGCTGGTCCAGCGGGCCGGCGCCGAGTCCGGCCTCGAGGTCCACATCGAGCACGTCGAGAACCCGCGTGTCGAGCTCGAGGAGCACTACTACAACGCCAAGCACACGAAGCTGCTCGACCTCGGGCTGAAACCGCACCTGCTGTCCGAGACTCTGATCGAGTCGATGTTCGAGACGATCCAGCGGTACCGGGACCGCGTGATCGCCGACCACATCATGCCGGCTACCCGCTGGCGGGGCGTCCGCGAGCACACGGCCCCCTGACGCGGGGCGGGACCCGGCTCGCGTAGCATCGTCAGGCCATGACGGCCCTGCGGATCCTGGGAGGAGTGTTCGCCGTCGCGTTCTTCGCGCTGGCGCTCGTCCGCTACCGCCGACGCCGGATCAGCCGCCTGAACCTGATGTTCTCGTGCCTGATCTCGGTCATGGTCCTGCTCCTCGCGATCGGGCCGTCGCTGTTCGACCCGCTGTTCGAGATCTTCGACTTCCAGCCAGGGAGCGGGCAGCGCCTCATGGCCGTCCTGCTGTTCGCGGTGGCCATCCAGTTCGTCCTGCTGCTCCTCG
Source organism: Actinomycetota bacterium (assembly GCA_035286545.1). GTDB lineage: Bacteria > Actinomycetota > UBA4738 > UBA4738 > HRBIN12 > DASSJM01. Next base: position 5,694 of record DATEDE010000097.1, read on the forward strand.
CCCGATCGGAGATCGACACGAACGAGCGCAGCATCCGGCTGCTCGTCGAGTCGCTTGGACAGGCCGCGTTCGACTGGGACGCCTCGGAACGCCTGCCAGGGGGCAAGCGGATCGTCGTGGTCTCGCCGGCGTTCAACGAGGCCGAGAACGTCGGCGCCGTGCTGGAGGCGATGCCCCGAGAGCTCGAGGGCTACCAGGTCGTGCCGATCGTTATCGACGACGCCTCCGACGACGGGACCCCGGAGGCCGCTCGCGCGGCCGGTGCGCTCGTCGCGAGCCTACCGATCCGCCGGGGAGGCGGCCTTGCGCTCCGCGTCGGCTACGACCTCGCGCTGCGCCTCGGCGCCGACATCGTCGTGACGATGGATGCCGACGGCCAGCACCAGCCCGAGGAGCTGCCGACCCTCCTCGCCCCGATCCTCGAGGGACGCGCCGACCACGTGAACGGGTCACGGATGCTCGGCGACTTCGAGCGCGAGAGCCTCGTCCGGCACCTGGGTGTGCACTTCTTCTCGCGCCTCGTGACGCTGCTAACCGGCCAGCGCGTCACCGACATCTCCAGCGGGTACCGCGCCACGCGCGCCGATACGCTGCGCAAGCTGATCCTGGAGCAGGACCAGTTCTGGACCAGCGAGGTCACGATCGAGGCGCTGCGCCAGCACGCGCGCGTCGTCGAGGTTCCGGTCACGTTCCTAACTCGCCGCGGCGGCGTCTCGAAGAAGCCGAAGTCGTTCCGCTACGGCTGGAACTTCTCCAAGGCCATCGTGAAGACATGGCTGCGCTGAGCGCGGGCTACGATGCCGCGTTCGCGGCGGCGATCTGCCCCGCGAGGCGCGCGTTCTCCTCGAGCAGCACGAGGTTCGCGTCCATGCTCGCGCCTCCGGTGCGCTCGGCCAGGCACGACAGCAGGAACGGCGTGAGGTCCTTCCCGCGCACGCCGCGGCGTTCTGCCTCGGCCTCGCACGCCGCGACGGCCTGCGCAACCAGGTCCGCATCCATCGCCGCCTCGAGCGGGATCGGGTTGCAGAGCAGCACCCCCGCCTCCGCGTCCATAGCCGCGAGCGCGCGGACCAGCGCGACCGCACCCGCCGGGTCCTCGACCCGCTGGTCGAGATCGATCGCCGCCTCTCGCGCCAAGAAGAACGGCAGCCGGTCGCACCGGTAGCCGACCACACCCACGCCGAGTTCCTCGAGACGTTCGGCCGTCGCGACAGGGTCGACGATCGACTTGGGTCCCGAAGACACCAGCAGCACCGGCGTTCGGGCGAGCTCGAGCAGGTCGGCCGACACGTCGCCCGAATGCGGATGCACGCCGCCCGTACCACCGGTCGCGCCGATCGCGATGCCGGCCCTTCGGGCCGCCCAGATCGTGCTCGATACCGTGGTCGCGCCCAGTCCACCCCGGGCGAGGGCGAACGGCAGGTCCCGCCGCGCAACCTTCTCGGCGCGGTCCGGCACCGTGAAGGACCTGAGCTGGTCATCGGACAGGCCCACGACCACAGAGCGCTCCACGACACCCACCCAGGCAGGCAGGGCGCCGGCGTCGCGGATCGCGTCGCTCATCCGCTGAACGCACTCGACGTTCCGGGGCGCCGGCAGCCCTTGGCCGATCACGCTGGTCTCGAGCGCCACCACCCCCACACCCGAGTCCTGTGCGTCGGCGACCTCATCGGAGACACGGACGGCGCTCATCCGAGGCGACGTTGCGGCCAGGTTTCATAGCTCGCCGCGACGCTCGCCCCCGCCCGGCAGGCCGCTGCGAGCGCGTCGCCCGGCGACCGGCCGGCGACGAGGTTGGCGAGCAGGACGCCGTCGAAGGCGTCGCCCGCGCCCGTCGGATCCAGCTCCTGGACCGGCTCGGTCGCGTTGCGGATCACGAGGCCCTCCCACGACATCACGGCGCCCTCCCCGCCGAGCTTCACGCACACGATCGGATAGCGCTCGGCGAGAGCGTCCGCCGCGCGCTCGGCCCGGCGGCCGGTGAGCGCCTCGGCCTCACGGTCGTTCGCCAGGAGCATCGTGGCGGGGCGCGTCACCTCGAAGAACCGGTCGGGGCCGAAGTCGCGGACCATCGGCCAGCTCGCCGCGTCGACCGCGACGAAGCGCGCTCGCGCGCGTTCGAGCGCGGCGCGCCCGGCCTCGTGGCTCGGCTCGAAGAGGAGCGTGTATCCGGAGATCAGGACGGCCGACGCCTCGATGCTTTCGGGCAGGTCCTTCGGCTGGAGGTGCCCGCCGGCGCCGCGGTCGGCGACCATCGACCGCTCCCCCGGCTCGTGCACGATCAGCATCGTGCCGGTGTCGGCCGATGGGTCCATCGCGAGAGCCGGCTCGACGCCTCGCGCGATCAGCTCGTCGCGGACCAGCGCCCCGGCGACGTCGGAGCCGATCCGGCCGTGGACCCGGGCGCGCGCGCCAGCCTCTGCGGCCCATACGGCGGCGTTCGAGGCGCTTCCGCCCGGACGGATCATGACCCGCCCGTGCACGTCGCCGCCCTCTTCGAGCGCGTCGGCCTCGACGCGGACATCGACCATCACGTCGCCGATCGTCACCACGTCCATCGCGGACGCAGCCTACCGGGTACGGTTGGCGCGATGGGTGACCGGGCGATCGAGCGAGGCGAACGCGTGTTCCTGCGCTACCCCGACCCGACCGACGAGGAGCGGTTCCTCGATGCGGTCCGCGCGAGCCGGGACCTCCACGTGCCCTGGACCTTCCTACCCGACACCGCGAAGGGCTTCCGCGCGATGCTCGAGCGCGGCGCCGATCCTTCCGACGAACTACTGCTCATCTGCCTGGTTGGGGACGGGTCGCTCGTCGGCGTGGCCCACCTCAGCCAGATCTTCCTGGGCGACTTCCGCAGCGCCTACCTCGGCTACTCGGTCTTCGTCCCGCACGAGGGCAAGGGTTACATGACGGAGGCGCTCACGCTCGCGCTCCGCCATGCGTTCGGCACCATCCGGCTGCACCGCGTCGAGGCGAACGTACAGCCCGAGAACCTGCGCTCGATCGCGCTCGTAGAGCGCCTGGGCTTCCGTCGCGAGGGGTTCTCGCCCAAGTACCTGCGGATCGGCGGCGAGTGGCGCGATCACGTCCGCTACGCGATCCTCGCCGAGGAGTTCGAGGCGCCGGCCTAACCCGCCTCGGCGATCCCGGCGGCCTCCTGCGCCCAGCGACCGAACGCCCCCCAGAAAGGGTCGAGTCCCGGGTGCTCGAAGGGGCGTTCGCCCTCGGACGTATCCAGCACGGTCCCGCGCGACGCGTCCACGATCTCGCCGACGTCGGCGGCGTCGATCTGGGCCCCGGCGAGCGCGCGGAGGAACGCGTCGGCCCGGTGCGGCACCACCGTCGCGATCAGCGTGCCTTCACTGATCGAGGTGTAGGGGTCCATACCGGTGTGCTCGCAGACCGCGCGGACCTCCGGACGCACGGGGATCGCCCCGAGGTCGATCCGCATCCCCGTCCGGGAGGCCGCCGCGACCTCGGTGAGGCCGCCGAAGACCCCTCCCTCGGTCGCGTCGTGCATCGAGGTCACGCCCTGTTCGCGCAGGCCGAAAGCACGGGCTACCGTGGCCTCCGGCACAACCGTCATCTGCTCGAAGAGAGCGTCGGCAGCCTGGACGACGTCCTCACCCACTCCGGCCGCCAAGCGTTCGGGGAAGGTCGCGGCGAACAGCGCGGTAGCCTCGATCGCCGCGCCCTTGGTCACGACGACCCGGTCGCCGACACGCGCCATCGCCGGGGTTACGAACCGATCCTCCCGCCCGCTCGCCAAACACACTGCCCCGCCGACCATCGGCCACGAGCAGCCGTCGTACCGCGCCGTATGGCCGGTTACCACGGCGACCCCTATCCCCTCGCAGGCGTGGTGGAACGCGTCCCACAGCTGGGTGAGCTCGTCGTCGGTGATCTCAGGAGGGAGGTTCAGGTCGACGGCCATCCAGCGGAGCGGCAGGCCGCTCGTCGCCGCGTCCGAGGCCAGGATGTGTACGGCGAACCACGCCGCGCGCTCCCAGCCGTACGCCGGGACGACGAACACCGGATCGGCTGTCAGGGCCATCGCGACGCCCTCGGCCACGCGAACGACGCCCACATCGACGCCGTGCTGCGGGCCGACGAGGACATCGTCGTCCCTGGCGCCGAGGCGCCGAAGGATCACCTGCTCGAACAGCTCCGCCGTCGCCTTGCCCGTCCGTTGTTGGCTCAACGCTCCCCCACGATCGTTCGGAGCCGCCGCGTTGCCCCCACCATGTCCGGCCCCGCCCCCACCGCCGAGATCACCGCAACGCCGGCCGCCCCCGCCTCAAGCACCTCACCCGCGTTCCCCGGGTTGATGCCGCCGATCCCGACGACCGGCAGTGACGTGGCGTCGACCACGGCCCGGAGCCCGTCGAGTCCGCAGGGGACGGCGTCGGCCTTCGTCGGCGTTGCCCATACGGTGACCCCCAGGTAGTCGGCGCCCGCGGCCTCGGCCGCGATGGCCTCCTCCGGCGTGGCGACGCTGATCCCCAGGACCGAGTCCGGCTCGAGAACCTCGCGCGCCCTCGCCGGGTCGTCCGACTGGCCGACGTGCGCCCCGGCGCCCGCTTCGGCCGCCATCTCAACCCGGTCGTTCACGACGAACAGGACGTCGGCGGCTCGACAGGCCTCAGCGAGCTCCTGCGCGAGCGGGAGCAGGGAGCTGTCCATGAGCTCGGGCGCCCGGAGCTGGATGGCCGTCGCGCCGCCCTCGATCGCGGCCAGCGCGACCTCCCGGTGCCCCCGTCCGGAAACGAACCCGCTCGAGGTAACGACGTAGAGGGACAGCCGGTGCGGCTCGATACGTGTCATGTGCCTCCCTCCGCCGGCATTACCCGGTTCAGGTTCGGCGGGTCGCCGCCACGTTCTGGCGGCCTCTCAGCCCGGTCGCCCGAGCTCCCCGGTCGTTCCGCCTCAGGATAGCGCTACGGGCAGGCGGACCACAGGCCAACGTCAGCGGCTCGCGTTCCGGGCGCGCGCCACGCGCAGCTCGCGCCGGACCTTCTTCCAGTCGCCGCGCTTCGTCGAGAAGACGACGTCGGTGACGATCTGGAAAACCCCGATCGCCGCCAGCGCGATCGCCGCCCACGTGGGTACGTCGGTGGCCGGCCAGAACGCCAGCGCGATGAAGGGTGCGAGCTTGGTGACCACCGCGCCCGAGCCGTGCATCCAGGCCCGCGCGACCGGCGACGCGCGTAGGTAGCTCGCGTAGTCGGTCTTCACGCCCGGCCTCGGCGGGAACGGCCCAGCGAGGAAGTACGCCGTGAACCCGATCCCGACGATGCGGCCGACGAGCCAGTGGGTCGGGCAGTGGAACGCCACGGACCAAGCGACGCCCGCGAACACCAGCGCGAGCCCCGCCACGACCTCCTCGTCCGAGCCCAGCGCGATCCCGACGGCGAAGGCCCCGGCCATCGCCTCCACCAACAGGACGAGGTTGCCGAACCACACTGGGAACCGTCGACGGACCCGGGCCTCGAAGGCCTTCCGGTCGATCCGGCCCGCCTGCTCCGCCCAGTGGGCCGACAGTGCGGCATCGGCCTTGACCTTGGCCAGGAGCCGCCAGAAGCCCATGGCGCGCAGATCGGTGTTCCCGGCGTCCACGGCAGACTCGATGCGGTCGAACTCGGCCTCGAAGCCCTGGGGAACCCTCACCCCGCCTCCACGGTTGATGAGGCAGGACACGCTAGGATTCGTGCTCGGACGCGCCCCCGGCCCCTGGACGTCCGCCCGCAGCGGCCACGAAGCATCGGGAGGCGATCATCTCGAAGAGCACGACCCCGGAGCGGTCCGCCCGCTCGGACCTCTCGTTCGCCCTGACCACGCTCGACGGCCGCTACCACGTGGTCGATCGTATCGCCGCGGGCGGGATGGGTGAGGTCTACCGAGCGACCGATGCCGTGCTGGAGCGCCAGGTCGCGCTGAAGGTCCTGCACCGGAGCCTGTCCGGCGACCGAGGCTTCGTCGAGCGGTTCCGGCGCGAGGCGCGCGCGGCCGCCAACCTCAACCACCCGAACATCGTGGCCGTCTACGACTGGGGCGCCGTCGACGGCATCTACTACATGGTGATGGAGCACGTCGCCGGCGTGAGCGCGCGCGAGCTCTTGAACGCCGAGGGCGTGCTCGCGCCGGCGCAGGCGGCCGACGTGCTGCTGCAGACGCTCGCAGCCCTTGGCCACGCGCACCGTCAGGGCATCGTCCATCGGGACATCAAGCCCGAGAACCTCATGGTCACCCCCGAGGGGATGGTCAAGGTCGCCGACTTCGGCTTGGCGAGGGCCTACGCCGACGCGCAGATCACCGAAGCCGGCACCGTGACGGGTACGGTCCAGTACCTCTCCCCCGAACAGCTGCAGGGCGAGCCCGCCGATCCTCGCACCGACCTGTACGCGCTCGGCATCGTCGCCTACGAGCTCCTCACCGGGCGCCTGCCGTTCACCGGCGAGACGCCGATGGCGATCGCCTACAAGCACATCCACGGCAGGGTGCCGGCGCCCTCCTCGCGCAACCCCGTCGTGCCCGCAGGGCTCGACGGCTGGGTCGCATCGGTGACCGAGAAGCAGCGAGAGCTCCGACCGGAGTCGGCAGCGGAGGCGCGCCGCGACCTCGATGCGGAGGCAAGCACGCTCCCCGACGCCGCGCCGCTCGCCTCCTTGGTCCCCGAGGTCTCGGTGATCCCTGTAGAGGTCAGCCCCGCGCGCGCCACGACGGTGACGATCCCTCGCCAACAAACTGGCAAGCACGAGCGCCGACGCGTGAGTCGATGGCTCCTCGGGCTGCTGGTCCTGCTCGTCGCGCTGGGAGGTGCCGCCTGGGGTTCATGGCGGTACCTCATCCCGCACGAAGTGGACGTCCCGACCGTGATCGGGCTGCCTGAGGCCGAGGCCCAGCGCCGCCTCGAGACAGCCGGGCTGGTCGTGCGTACGGGCGGGGGTCGCTACACGACGGCCGAACCCCAGGGCATCGTCCTACGCGTCCAGCCCCCCGAGGGCACCACCCTCGAGGAGGGCGACCGCGTCACGCTGATCGTCTCGCTCGGCCCCCCGCCGGTCGACGTGCCGAACCTCGTCGGGCTCACGATCGCGGAGGCGGGAGCCGCGTTGAAGGACGTCCGATTGAAGCTGGGCGAGATCGACCGCGTCTACAGCGAGAACTTCGTGGCCGGGCAGATCATCCGTCAGTTCGTGCCGGAGGGGGACCAGGCGCCTCAGGGGAGCGCGATCGACGTGGTGGCGAGCGACGGCCCGGCGCCCATCGCGGTGCCGCGCGCGACCGGGCTAACGCAGGGGCAGGCTACGAGCGCCCTGCAGACCGCCGGATTCCACGTCGAGGTGGACGAGAAGTACTCGGACGAGGTGAACGCAGGGATCGTCATCTCACAGAGGCCGATCAAGGGCGCACAGCTGCAGCCCGGCCAGACCGTGACGATCGTCGTGTCGCTCGGCCCGCCGCAGTTCCCGGTGCCGAGCTTCGTGGGCATGGGGCGAGACGCGGCTATCGTCAAGATCAGGTCGCTCGACCTCGTTCCCGAGGTCATAGAGCTCCCGGGAGCCGTCGGCGACCTGACGGTCGCGAGCCAGCTCCCGATCGGCGGCACGGTCGTCAGGGTCGGCACCACGATCACGATCTACGTGGCGTGAGGCTGGGCGCGCACCTGCGGACGCCGGGAGGCCTGCGGACCGCGGTCGAGGCCGCCCGGGACATCGGAGCCGAGACCGTCCAGCTGTTCATCTCGAACCCCCGCGCGTGGGCGGGTCCGCGGACGGAAAAGGCCGAGGCGTTCGGCTCCGCGTGGCGCGAGGGCGGGATCGGTCCGCTGTACGTGCACGCGCCGTACCTCGTCAACGTCGCCTCCCCGAACCCCGAGTTCCTCACGAGGTCGATCGACCTGTGCCGGCGCTCGGTCTCGGCGTGCGGCGTGATCCCGGCCGCGGGGTTCGTGGTCCACGCGGGGGCCGGCGGTCCCGGCGAGCGCGCGGCGTCGATCGAGCGCGCCACGGCGGTCCTGGTGGCCACGCTGGCCGAGACGCCGGACACGACCCGCCTGCTCGTCGAGCTGATGGCCGGGACGAGCGGCGCGGTGGCATCCACCCTCGCAGAGGCAGGCGAGCTGTTCGATGCGGTGGATGACGAGCGTCTCGGTCTCGTCCTGGACACGTGCCACCTCTTCGCGACCGGCTACGCGCTCGACACCCCTGATGGCGTTACCGCATGCTTCGAGGAGCTCGCCGCCGAGGACCTCACCGACCGCCTCGCGCTGATCCACCTGAACGACGCCAAGCACGAGCGCGGCTCCCGCCGCGACCGCCACGAGCGGATCGGCGAGGGCCGGATCGGGCTCGATGGGTTCGGAGCGATCCTGCACCGCCCGGAGGTGGCCGGCCTCGACCTCGTGCTCGAGACGCCGTCGGACCGCGAGCAGCGGATCCGGGAGCTGGAGACGCTGCACCGCCTGGCCGCGTGACGCGCCACGTCCGGTGCAGCCTCACGCGCAGTCGGCGCTACCGGCGTCCGAGTAGGGGTTCTCGCCCTGCGCGGTGAGGAACTCCCACTCGTAGCCGCCGTCGCGGAGCGTGAGCTTCAGGGCGCCGAACGAGGTGTCCTGACCCGCCTCGCGGTTCGTGGCCGCGGCCCCCTTCGGTAGGTCGCCGTAGGTGCTCCCGCCCGTGCCGACGATGAACTCGCGGATCCCGTTCGGGTCGGCGCGGCCGAACGCGTCCATCGGCGCGAACCGCTGGTAGTTGTGCTCGTGCCCAGCGAGCATGACGTCAACACCCTGCTGATCGAGTAGCTCCCACAGCGGCTGCAGCTGCAGGAGGAACACCCCGGCCGGCCACGGGGGCGAGCCGAACAACGGGTGGTGCATGATCGCGAGCGTGCACGGCCGATCGGCGTGCAGGACCAGGTCCTTCTTCGCGAACTCGTACATCGCGCTGCCCGGCCCGCATCCGTCGCTGACGGCCGGGTTAGCGGTGATCGGCGTGTTCTGACCGAGGTCGGGATTCCACACGCTCCCCTTGCAGATCTGGCTGTTCAGCGCAAGCACGCGCCAGCCCCCGAGGTCGAACGCGTACCAGCCTCCCGGGCCATGGGCGGTCTTGCCGAAGTACGTGTAGTAGCCCTCGCCATAGAGGGTGTACAGCTCGTGGTTGCCCGGGACCGGGGCGGTGATGGGCTTCAGGTTCCCGAAGAACCGGTCGTAGTAGCTCGTGAATTGATCGAGCGAACCGTGCAGGTACTGGAGGTCGCCGAGCGCCAGGAACCGCTCGGGCGCGAGGCTCCGGATCAGCTCCGCCACGGCGTCGTACCGGCACCGGCGCGCGTGCTCCGAGGGCAGCGACTTGCACGCGATGTCGCCCACCGCGGCGACCACCACGGGCGGCGATGCCTGCGAGGCGTCCGTCGTAGGCGCCGCATCCGCGCACGCGACCGCCACGACCATCATGATGCCGACTGACACGACCGATCGCCGCATGTTGCGCACCTCCGATGGTGGGAGGCGCATCGAACAGCGCCGGGCGGTCCCCGGTCAAACCGGCGCAGACCTCGTCCCTACGGCTCCATCTCGGCGCGCGGACCCTCCTGATAGGAGTAGCGCTCCTCGACCCAGGGGTCGGCATGGATGTGGTACCCGCGCACCTCCCAGAACCCGCGCTTGTTGTGCGCCGCGAACTCGAGGCCGCGCAGCCACTTCGCGCTCTTCCAGGCGTAGCGCCTGGGCACGACGAGCCGGAGCGGGAACCCGTGCTCGGGCGCGAGGTCCTGCCCGTCGTGCGCCCACGCGACGAGGACGTCGTTGTCCATCATCGCCTGCAGCGACAGGTCCGAAGTGTAGCCGTACTCGCATCGGGCGATGACCCACTTCGCCTCAGGCTGCACCCCGGCCCTCTCGGCGAGCAACCGGAACGGCACCCCGGTCCATGTGTTGTCGAGTGTCGACCAGCCCGTCACGCAGTGCATGTCGGCCTGCACGTCGACCTGCTCGAGCGCCTTCAGCTCGTCGTGGGTGAGCCGGTAGGGCGAGTCCACGAGGCCCGAGATCTCCAGGTCCCACCCCGACGGCTCGAAGGCCGGGATCGGACCGTAGTGGAGCACGGGCCAGGTCTTCACCAGGCGCTGGCCGGGCGGGACACGCTTCGCGACCTCCTCCGGGTACCGCGGACCGAACAGCTTCACGGGCGAACCTCCTATCGGGGGGCCACGGCCCGCCAGGCCGCGAGCGCCGTCTCGACGTCCTCATCGGAGATGTCCAGGTGGGTCACCATCCGGGCCCCCGATGGCCCGGTGGTGCAACCCACGCCCTCTCCCTGCATGCGGATCACGGCCTCGAGCGGATCCAGGCCCATCACTGACGTGTCGACGAAGACCATGTTCGTTTCAACCTGGGCGAGACTTACCGACCCGGGGAACGCCTCGGCCAGCCCCTCGGCCAGGCGCCGAGCACGCGCGTGGTCCTCGTGGAGCCGCTTCGGTCCCTCCTCCAGGGCAACGAGCCCGGCCGCGGCCAACACGCCCGCCTGACGCCAGGCGCCCCCGTACAGGATCTTGAGGCGGCGCGCCTCGCGCATCGTCTCGGCGGGCCCGCAGAGCAGCGACCCGATCGGCGCGCCCAGGCCCTTGGACACGCAGAACATCATCGTGTCGACCTCGCTCGTCCACTCGGTCACGTCCACGACCGCGGCAGCCGCGGCGTTGAAGATGCGGGCACCGTCGAGGTGGATCGGCACGCCCGCCTCCTGCGCCACCTTGCGGATCGAGCGCATCTCCTCGGGCGGCAGGACGGTTCCACCCCCGTTCCCGGCGGTGTTCTCGACAGCTAAGAGGTCGACGACCTCGACATCGTAGTAGGCGTCTGGCGCCAGCAAGCCACGCGCGAGCTCGGGGGTCATCCATCCGTTCGGCGCGTGCGCCGTGCGGTACGAGATCCCCGACAGGACCGCCGAGGTCATCACCTCGGTCGAGGCGACATGCGAGCCGGCCGCGGCGGCGACCAGGTGCCCGTTGCCCGACCAGTGGAGCCGTAGCCCGATCTGGTTGGCCATCGTGCCGGTCGGCACGAAGATGGCTCCCTCCATCCCCGTGACTTCGGCGGCGCGATCCTGCAGGCGGTTGACGGTGGGATCGTCGCCGTACCAGTCATCACCGACCTCGGCCTCGGCCATCGCGCGGCGCATCGCTTCCGAGGGCTTCGTGACGGTGTCCGAACGCAGGTCGACCCGGTAGGCGCTCACCGTCCGACCAGTCTACCGACGGGCCCTCAGTAGAGGAACATCGGCTTGCCGTCGACGTGACGGATCTTCGGGCGGTAGGCGTCGGCGTCGTACAGCGCGCCGACGTCGACGCGCTTCACTCCCTGGCGGGTCACGGCGAGCGGAACGTTCACGTAGTTGCCGTTGCGTAGCGCGACCAGGCGTCCGAAGTTCCCCTCGATCACAAGGTCGGCGGCCATCACGGCGTAGTTGATCGCCACCATCAGGTCGAGCGAGTCAGGCGAGCCCGAGCGCATCAGGTAGCCCACCTGCTGGTGGATGATCCCCTCGCCTGTGATCTCCGTCAGCGCCTCACCGGTCGCAACACCGATGCCGCCCAGCTTCTGGTGACCGAAGGGGTCGGCGGTGCCACCCTGGACCATCTCGCCGCCGATCATCGTGGCGCCCTCGGAGATGGTCATCATCGCGTAGCTGCTGGGGTTCGAGCGCTTGTCGTCCATCAGCAGCGACGCCAGACGCTCGATGTCGAACGGCACCTCGCTGATCACCGCGCGCTCGACGCCGGACAGGTAGGCGGAGACGAGCGAGGTCTCCCCGCTGTACCGGCCGAACACCTCGACCACGGCCAGGCGCTCGTGCGAGCCGGCGCTGGTGCGGAGCTGGTGGATGAAGATCACGGTCCGCGTGATCGCCGTGGAGAACCCGATGCAGTAATCGGTGCCGTGGACGTCGTTGTCCATCGTCTTGGGGACCGCCACCACCGGCACACCCTCATCGTGCAGGCGCAGGGCGAAAGAGAGCGTGTCGTCGCCCCCGATCGGGATCAGCGCGTCGATCCCAAGCCGGTCGAGCACCTGCAGGACGTGCGCCGTGTGGTCGCGCGGCTCGTCGTCCTCGCGCCCGCCGGCCAGGAAGGCGGGCTCCTCGGCAGGGCGGACCTTCGCGGGGTTGGACCGCGAGGTGTGCAGGACCGTGCCCCCGGTGCGGTCGATCGTCCGCACGGCTGCAGCATCCAGATCGACGATGTTGGCCTCGACCGAGGCGGGATCGTCGGGGTCGCAGTGCAGCAGGCCGCCCCATCCCCTTCGGATCCCGACGACGTCGTGCCCCTCCTCCTCCGCCCGTAGGGTCGCGGCCTTGATGCAGGCGTTCAGGCCGGGAACGTCGCCGCCGCCCGTCAGTACCCCTATGCGCATGTGCGCGCTCCCCTCATTCGAAGAACACCTCGGCCACCGCGAAGAGCTCCTCGGGCACCGGGCGCACCTTCGCCGCCTCCGCCAGCGGGACGCTCGCGATCTCGCCGCCGCGGAGCGCCACCATCTGCCCGAACCCACCGGCGACGACCAGGTCCACCGCGCCACGCCCGAGGCGTGTGGCCACGATCCGGTCCTCCGCGACCGGCGTCCCACCGCGCTGGACGTGCCCGAGCACGGTCACCCGCGTCTCGAACCCGGTCAGCTCGGCCAGTGGCGGAGCGATCACGTTCGCGATGCCGCCGAGTCGCGGGAAGCCGCGTTCGTCCGTCGGGTAAGAGGGCGACTCGAGCATGCCTCGAACCGGGCTCGCTCCCTCAGCGATCACGACGATCGAGAACGAATGACCCCGCAGATGCCGACGCCGCAAGCCCGCCGCGACCTGCTCCAGATCGAAGGGCCGCTCGGGGATCAGGATCGCGTCCGCCCCGCCGGCGAGGCCGGCGGCGAGCGCGATCCATCCGGCGCTGCGCCCCATGACCTCGACGAGCATGAGCCGCTGGTGGCTCTCGGCCGTCGTGTGGAGCCTGTCGATCGCATCCGTCGCCACCTGGACCGCGGTCGCGAACCCGATGCACGCGTCGGTCCCGGACAGATCGTTGTCTATCGTCTTCGGTACGCCTACGAGGGGTAGCCCGTCCTCGGCCAGGTGCGCGGCGGCCGTCATCGTGCCCTCGCCGCCGATCGCCACGAGTCCTTCGAGCCCGAGATCGATCAGCGTCCGCCGAACGGCCCCTATCCCCCCGGAGTGGTAAGGGTCGGTCCCCGAGCTGCCCAGGATGGTGCCTCCCCGATGAAGGATGCCCTGGACCGTAGCGGGCGTGAGCGGCGTCGTTTCGCCCCCGATCACGCCCGCCCAGCCGTTGAGGAACCCGACGACCTCCAAGCCGTGCACACCGATCGCAGAACGCACCGCTGCGCGGATCGCCGCGTTCAGACCTGGGGCGTCGCCGCCTGCGGTGAGGATGCCGATGCGCTTCACGGACAAGACGCTCCCGAGGTGGACCGTCGCGCGCCTCAAGGCCTCGCGACACGGTGTCGAAGTCGGAATCGTACCGCCGGTCAACCCGGCCGGCCGAGCATGCCCGGGAGTCGGACGTGAACGTTCGGAGGTGGATGCGGAAGGCGCTGGTGCTCGGCCTCGCGATGAGCGCCCTGCTTCCCGCAACCCCGGCCGGCGCCCACGACATGGATCACCTCGTCGACGAGGAGCGCGAGCTCGAGCTCCCCGAGGTCCAGCGCCTGGTCCAGCTCCACCGCGAGGTTCACCAGCTCTTCGCTCGCTACGGGCGCCTGGAGCGCGCGGCGGGCCACGGGTGGTTGCAGGTGGTCGAGGCCGAGCTCGCGGTTGCGGCGGCCGGAGACCTGGTCTTAGCCGCCAGCACGCGCCTGGATTCGCGGATCCGTACCGCCTACCAGTTCGGCCCGGGCGGGAGCCTGGAGGCGTTACTCGGTGCCGAGACGTTCGCCGACCTGGAGGCGATCTCGGTCTACACGGGGCGAACCGTGGCGCTGGACACGCAGGCGCTGCGCGAGTCGGTGGTGACGGCAGCAACGCTGCAGGCGCAGCGGGCCCTCGCGCAGGCCAGTCGCGCCCGACTCACCCCCCGGCTCGAGGAGCTCCGCGCGCTGATGGACGACATCCTCCGCAAGCAAGCGGAGGCGATCCGGCTCGCCGAGGCCGCGTCGATGAAGGATGAGGCGCTCCGGGAGCAGCAGGCTGCGATCCAGGCGGCTTCCGCTCGACAGGGCACCTGGGACATCATCGGGGGCTTCGGCAGGGATCAGTCGTGGCTCCTGGCGCTGCTCGGCCCCACGGGCGGCCGTACATGCGACACGCCGGAGGGTCTGCTCGCGACCGGAGGGTCCTTCGAGGGGTACGCATCCTGGTACGGATGGGAGTTCGGCGGCCAGCCGACCGCGACCGGCGCGATCTTCGACCCCCGCCTGTTCACGGCGGCTTCGCGGACGCTGCCGTTCGGGACGTTCCTGAGGGTCCACCTCGGCGACCGATGCGCGATCGTGTTGATCAACGATCGCGGACCCTACGGACGCCTCGAGCGCGTGATCGACCTGTCCGAGGCCTCGGCCTCGTACCTGGGGGTCGGCGTGTCGTGGGTCAGGGCCGAGATCCTCGTCCCGGCCCAGGCCACGTCGGGATAGACGCCGACCCTCGTCTAGGATGGGAGCGTGCTCGCCGCGTGGGGACTGCTCGAGTGGACGTTCGCGCTGCTCCTGGTTGGACTGACCGGGGCAGTCGGGATCTTCTTCCTCTACCTCGTCGCCACGCTCTTCCTGAACCCCGGCCGGCGCAAGCGCTCGGTCTGAGCGTTCCGTCCCGGTGAGCGAGCCCTCCGTCCTCCCCGGCTGCGAGCCCTTCGCGTTCGAGGGCGGGACCGTCGGGATACTGATGATCCACGGCTTCACGGGCTCCCCCGCCTCGATGCTCCCGATGGGCGAATGGTTCGCCGAGCAAGACCTGTCCGTCGTCGGCGTGCGACTGCCCGGACACGGCACCAGCGTCGAGGACCTGCGCCGCCGCGAGTGGACCGAGTGGTTCGAGGAGGTCATCGCCGCTACGTCCGCGATGCGGGGCCGGTGCCGCACGGTCGTCGTCCTCGCTCAGTCGATGGGCGCGGCGCTCGCGGTGCACCTGGCGGCGACCCGCCCGAGCGACGTCGACGGCCTGGTGCTGTGCAGCCCTTACGTGTTCGACGTGCGGCTCCTCGGGATCCCGGTCGGTCGGATCTTCGTGAGGCAGGTCAGAGGGGTCGGCAACGACATCGCCCGTCCCGGTCAGGACGAGAAGGCGTACGAGGTCATGCCCGTGGAAGGGATCTCGACGATGTTCCGGTTGCTGCAGTTCGCCCGCGCCGAGCTTCCGCGCGTGCGAACGCCCGCCCTCGTGTTCCAGCCCGGGCAGGACCACACGGTCCCGCGCTCGAACCCGCGCAAGGTCTTCGAGGCGCTCGGGTCCGAGCGCAAGGAGCTGATCGCCTGTACGCGAAGCTTCCATGTGATCACGCTCGACCACGACGCAGACATGGTGCGCGAGCGCGTGCGCGCCTTCGCACTCGATCTGGACTCCAGGGCTCACGGGTAGACTCGTCGATCATGCCCGGGGGTGCTGCGACCGAGCTGGACGAGATCGCACGGCGCTTCCAGGAGAGCGCGGCGATCCGCTCCAAGGCCTCGATCGGCCTCGTGACCGACATCCTGGGACCCACCGACTGGCTCTCGGGTCCCGGCGACGACGCGGCCGCACTCCCCTCCCCCGGCCCAGGCTTCGTCCTCGCCGCCGGCGAGGCGATCTGGCCGCCGTTCGTCGAGGCCGATCCGTTCGGAGCGGGCGTAGCGGCGGTGGTCGCCAACGTCAACGACCTGGCGGCGATGGGCGGACGGCCGCTCGGGCTCGTAGACACGATCGTGGGGTCCGAGGCCTTGGC
>DATEDE010000098.1:0-4013 GCA_035286545.1 Actinomycetota bacterium
GAACCGGCGCCCGCGCGCGGTAAGACGGACTACCTTGGCACGTGTGTCCTCCGGGTCGGGGACCCGACGCACGTAACCGCGTTGTTCGAGGTCGTCCACGAGCAGCATCATGCCCTGCTTCGTCATGCGCGCCCTGCGCGCGAGATCGGTGAGCCGCGTCCCCGACCGGCGGTCGATGTGCATGAAGAGCGCGGCGTGACCGGCGCGTGCGTCGGGGAACCCACGCTCGTCCAGGTCGGCCACCATCTCGGCGCCCAGCACGCGCGAGGCCTCGAGCAGCAGACGGGAGAGATCGGGTTCGCCCACACCCCGATGCTCGCCGCTGACGCCCACGCCGTCAACCTGCTTGACGGCGTGAGGGCGGTAGCCTCGGGCACATGGCGCTCGAGATCCGACCCGTGCTACCCGAGGAGCACGAGGAAGCCGGCCGCGTGGCCGCCCTCGCCTACCGCGAGTTCGTCGGAGCGGACGACGGCGCGTGGAAGGAGTACCTCCAGCACATCGCGGACGTCGAGGACCGCGTGGGGTCGGCAACGGTGCTCGTCGCCGTCGAGAACGGTCGGATCCTGGGGAGCGCGACGCTGGAGCTCGATGGGCGGATCGACGACGACCCGCCGCTGCATCCGCACGAGGCCCATATCCGGATGCTCGGCGTCGACCCCCAAGCACGCGGTAGAGGCATCGCGCGCGCGCTCATCGACGCCTGCTTCGTCCTGTCCCGCAAGGCAGGGCGGGCCTATGTGACGCTGCACACGACAGAGCGGATGAAGGCGGCGCAGGCGATGTATCGATCTCTGGGGTTCGAGCGGCTCGAGGACCGTGTGTTCCCCGACGGTTTCGTGTTGCTCACCTACCGCAAGGCGATCTCACCAGCCTGAGTATCAGCCGCTGGAGGTCCGCACCACCTCACCCGAGGACAGGATCACGCCGTCCCGGGTGACCGCCTCGACGAGCCCGCTCCGGAACTGCTGCTCGTACAGCCGCGCGTACAGGCCCGAGCGCTCGAGCAACTCCGCGTGGGTGCCCCGCTCGACGATCCGGCCTCGGTCGACGACGAAGATCGCGTCGGCCTGAAGGACCGTGGAAAGGCGGTGGGCGATCGCGATCGTGGTCCGGCCGTGCATCAACGGCTCGAGCGCCGCTTGCACCAGCCGCTCGTTCGTCGTGTCCAGGGACGACGTCGCCTCGTCCAAGATCAGGATCCGCGGGTCTTTCAGGATCACGCGCGCGATCGCCAGCCTCTGCTTCTCGCCGCCCGAGAGCTTGTATCCGCGCTCGCCGACGACGGTGTCGTAGCCCTCGGGCAGCTCGACGATCCGGTCGTGGATGTTGGCCGCCCGCGCCGCCGCCTCGAGTTCCTCCTGCGTCGCGTCCGGCTTCCCGTACAGGAGATTGCGCCGGATCGTGGTGTGGAACAGATAGGTCTCCTGAGTCACCACCCCGATCGCGTTGCCGAGCGATTCCAAGGCTAGGTCGCGCACGTCGACCCCGTCGATCTTCACGCGACCGCGCTGCACGTCGTACAGCCGGGGCACGAGGTACGTGATCGTCGTCTTGCCGGCCCCGGATGGACCGACGAGGGCGGCGAGCTGCCCCGGCTCGATCTCGAGCGCGAGATCCTGGAGCGTCCACTCGCGTTGAGCATCGGCGGAGACGGCTGCGCCGGGCGAGACCGGGATACCTTCCGGCGGCGCCTCGTACCGGAACCACACGTGGTCGAGCTCCACGCTCCCCCGCACGCGACCGGCCGGGATCTCCACCGGGTCCGGCGGGTCGGCGATCTCGTGATCCAGGTCCAGGTACTCGAAGATCCGGTCGAACAGTGCCATCGAGGATTGAACCTCGGTCGAGACCTGGAGCATCGAGCCGATCGGGAAGAACAGCCGGGACTGCAGCGTGGTGAACGCCACGATGGTTCCTGCGGTTATCCCGGCGGTATCCGGGTTGGCATCCAACACCCACGCCGCCACCAGGTACACGAGCGCCGGCGTGATCGAGAAGAAGGTCCCCACGATCGCGAAGAACGAACGCCCGATCATGGTCTGGCGCATCTGCAGACCGGTCAGCCGTTCGTTCTCCCCGCGGAAGCGATCGATCTCGTGGCGCTGGCGGCCGAACGACTTCGACAGCAAGATCCCGGAAACCGACAGGGTCTCCTCGGTGACTGCGGTCAGGTCGGCTTGGGTCTTGGCCGTGCTGCCGGCCACCTCGCGCCGTGCTCGACCGACCTTGACCGTGAGCCACAGGAACACCGGCAACAGCGCCAACGAGAGCACCGTCAGTTGCCAGGACAGCAGGGCCATCGCGATGAGCGTGCTCACGATCACGACGACGTTGGCCAGGATGCTCGACATCGTGTCGGTCACGACGGCCTGGACGCCGCCGACGTCGTTGGCCAGACGCGACTGGATCTCGCCCGTCCGAGTGGTCGTGAAGAACCGGAGCGACATGAACTGAAGGTGGGAGTAGAGCGAGTTACGCAGGTCCTGCATGACCCGCAGCCCCACCCAGTTGGCCAGGTACGTCTGCCCGATGCCGATCACCCCGGTGACGATCGGGATCACCACCATCAGCGCGACGCCCACGTAGACGGTGCTCAACTGCGGGCACGGCAGCCCGCCGCACGAGCCCGGCGGGTCGCCGAAGAGCCCCTTGTCGAAGATCCACTTGATGAGGAGAGGGTTGACGACGCCCAATGCCGACGTGACGATGATCGCGAGGGCTACCCACCACACACGAGCCCGGTACGGGCGGAAGGTCCCTATCACTCGGCGCACCGTGCCTGCGCGGATCGGACGGTCGTCGTCCTGCGCCGGGACGCGCATCCACCGTCCGTGACCTCGCATGTTCCCCAGCATACGAGCGGGCCATGACGAGCCGTCCCCGTGGCCAGCCGTTGGGTCTACGCTTCTCAGATGGAGTTCACCACCGAGCTCACCCTCATCGGCCGGATGGCGCTCGGGACCTTCCTCGGTTACGTGATCGGCTTCGAGCGCGAGTACCGAGGCAAGCCGGCCGGGGAGCGAACCTTCGGGCTCCTGGCTTTCGGCTCGGCCGCCGTGACGGGGGTGGGCGTCCTGTTCTTCCCCGCCTCGGCGGAGAAGGTGATCGCCGGCGTCATCACGGGCGTCGGCTTCCTCGGCGCCGGGCTTATCTTCCGCGAGCGCCAGGGCGGCCAGGGTCAGGTCCTCGGCCTCACGACCGCCGCATCGTCGTGGGCGGCCGCGGCCGTGGGGATCTTGGCCGGCGCCGGCGCCTACGTCGCCGCCATCGCCGGAAGCGCGCTCGTCCTGATCATCCTGGAGGTGAACCGGCTCCCGCTGTATCGCAAGCTGGACCCGAGTAAGATCCGGCGGGACAAGGCCTCCGGCGGCCACGACGGGCGCCGGGGCACCACCGCCGTCCCCCCCACGCGCGAGGACCCATCACCTGCCGGAGAGGACTGAATCAGGTCGCCAGCGTGATAGCGCGCTCCACCACCGCGTCCAGCATGGGTGGGGTCAGCTTCCCGGTGAACGTGTTCTGCTGGCTCGGGTGGAAGGCGCCGATCAGAACGTACTGACCCACCGAGACCTCCGCGGCGTGGCCGAACCGGGGTTTCGGCCGCGCGCCGTGCCCTAGCGAGGCCAGCGCCCTCAGCGCGCCGTCCCAAGCGAACGCCCCGAGCGCGACGATGGCACGGAGCGCCTCCAGGGCCTCGATCTCTCGCTCCAGGAACGGCAGGCAGCGGTCACGCTCCTGCGGGGTCGGCCGGTTCCCCGGCGGCGCGCAGCGGTTCACCGCGCTCAGGTAGGTCCCGTGCAGCCGGAGACCATCGTCGCGGGAGACCGAGGTCGGCCGGCTCGCGAGGCCGCACCGGTGCAGGGATCCGTACAGGAAATCGCCCGATCGGTCGCCGGTGAAGATCCGGCCGGTGCGGTTCCCCCCGTGGGCGGCGGGCGCGAGCCCGAGGATCAAGATCCGGGCCGCGGGATCGCCGAACCCCGGCACCGGTCGGCCCCAGTAGGCGTGGT
>DATEDE010000099.1:0-10699 GCA_035286545.1 Actinomycetota bacterium
GCGCCGAAGTCGCGGTCCGAGCAGCCCGACCCGATGCCCCGACCTCAGCCCGCCCCGAAACGCCCCGCATCGGGTCCCACGGCCCTGCCGTACACTCCCCCGATACGGCCGTGCACTCGAACGAAGGAGGCGCGAGCGATGACAGTCACGATCCACGACCTGCGCGCGTACAAGTCCGAGGGAAAGCGCTTCGCGATGCTCACCGCGTACGACTACCCCACCGCCAAGATCCTCGACGAGGCGGGCATCCCGGTCCTGCTCGTCGGCGACTCGCTGGGCAGCAACGTCCTCGGCTACGAGAACACGCTGCCGGTCACGATGGAGGAGATGCTCCACCACACGCGCGCGGTGGTGCGCGGCGCGACGGACGCGCTCGTGGTGGGCGACATGCCGTTCCTGTCTTTCCAGGTCAGCGTGGAGGAGGGCGTTCGCAACGCCGGCCGCTTCCTGAAGGAGGGCGGCGCCCGGGCCGTCAAGATCGAGGGGCCGCAGCTGGAGCTCGTGCACCGGCTGGTCGAGCTCGGGATCCCGGTGATGGCGCACGTGGGGCTGACGCCACAGTCGGTCCACGGCCTGGGCGGCTACAGGGTGCAGGGGCGCGGCGAGGCGGGCGCGCGCGTGATCGACGAGGCACTCGCCCTGGAGAAGGCCGGCGCCTTCGCGATCGTTCTCGAGGCGATGCCGGCCGAGCTCGGCGCCGAGATCACGCGCTCGCTGCAGATCCCGACGATCGGTATCGGCGCGGGGCCCGGGTGCGACGCACAGGTGTTGGTGTTGCACGACGTGCTGGGGATGTCCGAGAAGCCGCCGAAGCTCGCGCGGGCGTATGCGGACCTGCGCGGCGAGATCGATCGCGCGGTCCGGGCGTTCGCCGATGACGTGGTGGCGGGGCGGTTCCCCGACGACGAGCACAGCTACACGTAGCCCTCGGGGACTACCTCGGTAGGAGGGTCGAAGGTTCACTCCGCCGAGGGCTCATGCCTCGAGCCCGGGGTGCCGAATCATGAGCGACGGCAAGAACGACGGGACGGCGCTCACGAGGAGCCACCCGTTCCGGGATGGGGGTCCCGATGGGGACCCCTCCCGAAAGGTGACGGCGGGGCCGCCTCCCCCTCGGCGGCCCCGCTGCGCGTCCGGGTTCGGCAGGCGGTTGCGCGGCCACCGATGGGATGATGCCGCCGTGCCGGCCGCCACGCGGAAGATCGGGCTCGGGCTGGTGTTCGCGCTGCTCGCGGGCACGCTCGCACTCGGCCACGCGATCAAGGCGCCGTGCGCGGGCGGCGAGTGGGGCGACGGCCGCCAGTACACACGCCTCTGCTACACCGACATCGTGCCGCTGCTCGGCACCGAGCAACTCGCAGGCGGACGTCTCCCCTACCTGGATCCGTGCAATCAGGAGGCGCCGGGCAGCTGCGACGAGTACCCGGTGCTCACGATGTGGACGATGCGCATCGCCGCGTGGGCATCGGGCACCAGCATCTCGACCTTCTACCATGCGAACGCGATCCTCCTGTGGCTCGCCGCGTTCGCGATCGCCGCGTGCCTGTACGCGATGGTGGGATCGCGCGCGCTGTACTTCGCGCTCGCGCCGACGCTCGCTATCTACGCGACGACGAACTGGGACCTGATCCCGGTGGCGCTCGCGACCGGCGCGACGCTCGCCTACCTTCAGCGCAGGGACATCTGGTCCGGGGTGCTGCTTGGCTTGGGCGCGGCGGCCAAGCTCTACCCCGCGCTGCTCGTCGTGCCGTTCGTCGCGGGGAGGATACGGGGACGCGAGCCCGATCGCGGGATCCACCTCGCCTGGGCCGCGGCCGGCACCTGGCTCGTGGCGAACGTGCCGTTCGCGCTCGGCGGACCGGCGGGGTGGCTAGAGTTCTTCCGGCTGAACTCGTCGCGGCCGGCGGACTGGGACAGCATCTGGTTCATCGCCTGCCACCGCCTGACCGGCGAGCTCGGCTGCACGAACACGCGCTTGATCAACGTCGCCTCGGCGGGTCTGTTCGTGGGCTCGGTGTGGTTCGTATGGCGGCTGAAGGCGCGACGGGATCCGGGCTTCGCGAGGTGGACGCTGGGGTTCCCGATCCTGGTCGCCTTCCTGCTCACGAGCAAGGTCTACTCGCCGCAGTACGGGCTGTGGCTGCTGCCGTGGTTCGCGCTCGCCCTGCCGAACCTGAGGCTCTTCGCGCTGTTCCAGGCTGCCGACGTCGCGGTCTTCGTCACGCGCTTCTCGTGGTTCGGAACGCTGGAGGATCTGGATGGCGGACTCGCGGGCATCCCGATCGACGCGTTCGAGATCGCCGTGCTGCTCCGCACGGCGATCCTCTTGCTGTGCGTCGCGTCGTGGGTCCTGCGCCGGGAGCACGCGCCCGAGCTTGCCCCGCCCCCGGAGACCGCGCGGGAGCCGCTCCCGGTGCCCGGGTGAGCGAGTCGGCCGAGCCCGTGGCGGCCGGGCCGGAGCGGGAACGGATCCGCCGGGCGGTCGGGTTCTGCCTTCTCGCGTTCGTGGCCTTGCGGGTGGCGATGTTCCTGATCGGGCTGGCGGGCGTGGCCCTGTTCCCGCCGCTCGAGCCCGTGGGCGTGCCCGGCTGGCCCACCCACCCCGGGCCGGACCCCGGGTGGCACAACCTGTTCACGGCCTGGGAGCGCTTCGATGCCCTCTGGTTCCTGCGGATCGCCGACGCCGGCTACCGCGTCGGCGACGGAAGCGCGGCGTTCTTCCCGCTGTACCCGATCGCGATCCGCGCCCTCTCGTTCGCGCTCGGTGGCGCGCCGCTCGCGGCGGCGACGATAGTCTCGAACGCGTCCTTCCTTGGCGCGCTCGTGATGACGTACCTCCTCACGACCGAGGAGCTCTCCGAACGCACCGCGCGCACCACGGTGCTCCTGCTCTGCGCGTTCCCGACGTCACACTTCTTCCTCATGCCCTACAGCGAGTCGCTGTTCCTGCTGCTCGCCGTGACGGCGTTCCGGGAGGCGCGCCGGGGTCGGTGGTGGGTGTCTGGGGCGGCCGGGGTACTCGCCGCGCTCACGCGGAGCGTGGGGATCGTGCTCGCGCCGGCGCTGCTGATCGAGGCGTTGCACCAGCGGGCCGAAGGCCGCGGGCGCGCGCTGCCGGGGATCGCCGCAGCCGCGGCTACGGGGCTCGGTCTCCTCACATACCTCGCCTACTGGGGCGGCCGCACTGGCGAGTGGCTCGAGCCCGCGACGGAGCAGGCGACGTGGCAGCGGGGGTTCTCGTGGCCGTGGGCGACGCTGTGGGAGGCCACGCGCACGGCATTCGGGTACGTCGGGCTCGAGAGCGGGGGGTACTGGCTCCTGGACTGGCTGGTCGTGGTGCCGATGATCGCGGCCTCGGTCTACGCGGCCGTGCGCCTGCGCCCGTCCTACAGCGTCTACCTGTGGGGGAGCCTGCTGATCCCCCTCACCTTCGTCTTCGAGCCCCGGCCCCTGATGTCCATGCCGAGGTTCCTCCTGCCCCTGTTCCCGGCATTCTGGGGCCTGTCCATGGGCCTGGATAGCCTGCGCATCCCCCGGACGGCCGCCCTCGCTGCAGGGGCCGTTGGCCTCGGGATACTCTCCGTGCTGACCGTCAACTGGTACTACATCTTCTGATGCGTCGGTGCCGAGATATAGGATGGGCGCCACCGACGGGGTGGCCCGAGGGGGAACGCTAGTGACGATCCGGGTAGCGATAGCCGACGACCACTCGCTGGTGCGTCAGGGCCTCCGCCGGTACCTCGACATGGCCGAGGGCATCGACGTCGTGGGCGAGGCCTCCAACGGCAAGGAGCTCCTGGAGCTCGTCGCCAAGGAGACGCCCGACATCGCGCTCGTGGACATCCGTATGCCCGAGATGGACGGCCTCGAGGCCGCCCGCCTGCTTAGGGACCAGCACCCGGACTGCGGCGTGATCATGCTCACCGCCTACGACGACCGGCAGTTCGTCGTCGAGGCCGTCCGCAGCGGTGCCCGGGGCTACGTTCTGAAGGCCCGCGACGCGGAGCACCTGATCCAGACGGTGCGCCTTGTTGCCGGCGGCAACATGGTGATCGACCCTCAGCTCGTGGTCGCACTGGCCGAAGAGCTCAGCCAGGCCAAGGAGAAGGACCGGCGCGCCGAGACCCTCACGGCCCGCGAGATCGAGGTTCTGCAGCTCCTCGCGTTCGGTCACACGAACCGCGACATCGCCGAGCGCCTGTACATCTCGCCGGACACGGTGAAGACCCACCTCGAGCACATCTTCGAGAAGCTCGGGGCCTCGGACCGCACGGCCGCGGTCGCCGAGGCGCTCCGTCGCCGCCTGATCGAGTAGCTACAGGCCGGCCCGAACAGGGGCTCGCCGCGCCCTCCCCCCCGAATGGCCTAGGCCGGGTTCATCCAGTCGACCCCGTCCGGGTGATGGAGTCGGAGCCGTCGCCGGGGCATCATGGTCGTTCCGAGATGGCGACCGAGACCCCAAGCACGACCTCCCGGCTCGCCCCGACCGTGCTGATGCTGGCCGGCGTGGGCGTCGTCGCGGCCTACGCCGCGACGGGCGAGCGCCTGCGGTCGATCGACGGGTTGCCGCAAGCCGTCGTGACCGGCGCCTGCCTGCTCTCGGCGATCGTGATCCTGCTCCGATCACGGCGGCCAGAGGGGTGGCGCAGCGCGACCTGGCTAGGCCTGGGATGCCTTGGCCTGGCGGTCGTGAACGCCGCGTTCCTGGTCGCGGAGGTGCGGGGTGACCTGCCCGCGGGTCCGACGCCGTACGACACCGCGTTCCTCGGGGTGGGCGTCATGTTCCTGGTGGCCGTCGGCGTGGAGTTCCGCGACCACGTCGCGCGCGACGACAGGCGTGAGATCGCCGCCGACGTCGCCCTACTGTCGGCAGCTATCGCGACGATGCTGTTCCTGTACCTGCGCGATCCCGGCGCCGAGCCTGGGACGACGGCCTCCGCGGCCGAGTTCGCCCTGCTGGTCGGCACCGCCTTCTCGGCGTTCGGCGCTCTGGCGCTTTGGCTGCCGAACCCCGCGCACCTCGGCATGTTCGCGGCGGCCGCGGGGATCTGCTCGGCGGTCCTCACCTTCGCGCCGCAGTGGCTGGCGGGGACGTTCCAGGTCGGACAGCCCAGGGTCGGTATCCCGATCGCCCTGTCCTGCCTGTTCCTCGCCGTGCTCGTCGCGTCGATCCCTCGCCGGGGCGAGGGCGGACGGCGGAGCGACCCAGGTCGATACGGCAGAGCGGTCCTCACCACACTCTCGGTGGCGGCGTCGTGCGGCGCGCTCGGCCTGGTCGCGATGCAGGAGATCGACGACCGGATCGGGACGGTTCAGGCCTCGGTCCTGATCGGGATGCTCGCGGCGGCGGTGGCGCTCCGCATCCTGGTGAACCAGGTGCGCGGCACACACGCCCAGCGGGAGGTCCACGAGGCGCTGGACCAGAAGGAGGTCGCGCTCCGCGAGACCGACAAGGCCCTGGCACGGCTCCAGCGCGCGAACGAGACCCTGCGCGAGTCCGAGGAGCGGCTGCGGACCGTGTTCGAGGCGGCGGTCGACGGGATCGTGGAGCTGGACCACATGGACGTCATCGTCCGGGCCAACAGCGCCTTCTGCCGGATGATCGAGCTCCCTCAGTCGCTCGTCGAGGGACAGCCGTGGACGGCGCTCGCGGCGTCGATCGAGGCCGACGAGTCCTTCGCCTCGCTGCCGACGACCAGCCAGGGCACGCTGCGGCGCGAGGGCAACGCGGTGTACCTGGAGTCGCGCATCTCCGAGATCCCCGGCGACCCGCCGCGCCGCCTGCTGCTGGTTCGTGACGTCTCGGCGGCCCGGATCGCCGACCAGACGATCCGTCAGCTCTTCAAGTTCCTCCAGGACCGCGACGAGGACCGCACGAGGATCATGCGCCGGACGAACGCTGCGATCGAGAGCGAGCGCAACCGCATCGCGCGTGACCTGCACGACGGGCCCGTGCAGGGCGTCTCGGCCGCGTCCCTGTCGATGGAGGCCGTGTTGCTGATGCTGAAGGCCGGCGACCTCGAAGAGGGCACCGAGGTCCTCGCGAAGGTCCGCCGGGAGCTCTCCGAGGAGGCCGACGCGCTCCGCCGGCTGATGTCGGGCCTGCGACCGCCATTGCTCGAGGAGCGCGGGCTGATCCCGGCGCTCCGCGAGACGCTGGACCGCTACGGGCGCGAGAACCACGTCCGGACCGAGTTCAGCGGCCAGGCCTCCATGGAGATACCTCAGGATCTGGAGACCCTCGCCTACCGGGTCGTGCAGGAAGCCCTGTCGAACTCGACGAAGCACGCGAAGGCGCGCGCCGTGACCGTCTCCGTCGAGGGGGTCGGCGGCCAGCTGCGCGTGGAGATCGCCGACGACGGCGTGGGGTTCGACTCGGCCAACGCGCGAGAGTACCTGCAGATGGGCCGCGTGGGCCTCGCCTCGATGCGCGAGCGCGTCGAGCTCGCTAACGGCACCTTCATGGTGCACTCCACGCCGGGCAAGGGGACCACGGTGCTGGCCACGCTCCCGCTGGACGCCGTCCCGGCGGCGCGCGAGTTCTCGGTCAGCGAGGCGTTCTAGCCCTCATCAGGTATCCGGCGCCGCGGGCGCGGTCCCGCCGGTCGGGCCGGTTCCGCCGGTTGGACCCGTGCCGCCGGATGGCCCCGTGCCGCCGGTGGGTCCGGTGCCGCCGGTGGGACCCGTCGCGGCGGTGCCGCCGGTGGGACCCGTCATCGCGGTCGGGCCGGTGGGACCCGTCGGCGACGGGCTCGGGCTCGGCGGAGGAGGCACCGGCGTGGGCGGTCCCTCTGTGTAGCCCTCGAGGGTGGGATCGGCGAAGTCGAGCACGGGCTCGTCGGCGAGGGCCGCGAGCATGAAGTCGTGCCAGATCAGGGCCGGGATCGTGCCACCGTAAACGACCGAGAAGCCCTCGACGTCCTCGAGCGGGATCTGCCCCTGCGGGTACCCGACCCAGACGCAGGCCGCGAGCTGCGGCGTGTAGCCGCAGAACCAGGCATCCCAATACTCCTGCGCAGTACCTGTCTTGCCGGCGGCGGGACGTCCGATGTTCGCACGGGTACCGGTGCCCCCGGTGATCACGCCCTCGAGCGCCTGGGTCACCAGGTCGGCGTCGTTCGTGTCCATGACCTGGCGGCCGCGGGCGTTGATGCGCAGGTCGACCTCGCCGGTTGGCAGGGCGACCTCGCCCAGCGGTGTCGCCCTGTGCCGAACACCCCGCGCGGCGAGCGTCGCGTAGCCGTCGGTCATCTCCAGCGGGGTGACCGACTGGGTCCCCAGCGTGATCGAGCACACCGGCTCGAGCGGTGACTCGATCCCCATCCGGTGCGCGACCTCGACGATCGCGGGCGGCGTGACCGCGCTCGCGAGCTGCGCGTAGACGGTGTTCACCGAGTGCGCGGTGGCCGAGTACAGGGTGAACGTGCCGCTCTCCGAGTCGCTCGCGTTGGACAGCGTCCAGGGCTCCCCGTCCGTGTAGCAGGCGGGATCGTCGATCGTGATCGTGGAGGGGCCGGCCCACCGTGAGTTCAGGGAGTACCGCTGCTCCATCGCGGCCGCGAGGGTGAACGGCTTGAACGCGGAGCCCGCCTGCCGGCCCGTCCCTCCGTCGCCGGTCGCGAGGTTCACCTTGCTCTTGTCGAAGTTCGATCCCCCGTACATCGCCAGCACGCCGCCGGTGGCCGGGTCGATCGCGACGAGCGCGGCGGACGGACCGCCCGGATCGTTCAGCTGATCCGCTACGGCCTGCTCGGCGGCGCCCTGCATGTCGGCGTCGAGCGTCGTCGTGACCTGGAGGCCACCGCCGAACACCCGGGCCTCGGTGTACCTATGGATCAACTCGCGCCGGGTGTAGTCGAGGAAGTATCCGAGCTTGGTGGGGAAGTGCAGGCCCACCTCGACCGGGTCCACCCTCACGGGTCTGGCCTTCATCACCTCGGCGCGGGACGCCTCCAGGTATCCCTCGGCGACCATGCGGTCCAGGACGAAGTTCCGCCGCTCGGTCGCCTCGGGCTCGTGCTCGACCGGGTCGTAGAAGGATGGCGCCCGGACCTGCCCGGCGAGCAGCGCCGACTCCGAGATCGTGAGGTCCTTAGCGTCCTTCCGGAAGAAGGTCTGCGCGGCCGCCTGCACACCGTAGGCCCCGCGGCCGAAGTAGACGGTGTTGAGGTAGTTCGCGAGGATCTCGTCCTTGCTGAACGTGCGCTCGACCTTGATAGCGAGCAGGCTCTCGCGGACCTTCTGCCCGATCGTGCGCGGCGGGACAGTGTAGGTCTCGACCCCGGTCTCGGGATCCTCCACGTACTCGCCGGCGTAGACGTTCTTGACCAGCTGCTGCGTGATCGTCGAGCCGCCCTGGACGATCTGGCGCTGCACGATGTCGGTCCAGGCGGCTCGCACGACGCCGAGGAAGTCGACGCCCGGGTGCTCGTAGAAGTCCTGGTCCTCGACGGCGATCACCGCGTTCTGCAGGTGCTTGGGCATCTCGGACAGCGGGATGATCGTGCGGTCCACCGAGGCATGAAGCGTGGTAAGCAGCTCGCCGTCGCGGTCGTAGATGTACGTGGTCTGAAGCGGCGGGGGCGTCTCGGGCAGCTCCAGCCGCGAGTAGACGTACCAGAGCGTCGCGAGCACGCCGAGGATCCCGACGAGGGGGACGACGACGAACACCCACCACCATCGGCGGAGCCAGGCGCGGAAACCCTTGGCTCGACGCTTCTTGCGGGGGGCGTGTCGGGGACCCCTGCGGGTCCGTGCGGGCGCCGTCCTTACCGCCAACTCGTCGTCAAGTGTAGCCACGAGCGTGCGTTCACCCGGTACCTGACCTGGGGAAACGTCGTGGAGTTCCGGTGATGATGAGCTACACCGCGCGGGCGACGAAGGCCTCGTGCAGGTGGTTCCACTGGCACTCGGTGCAGACCTCGACAACGTAGCACCAGGAGCCGGGCTGATCCGCGGCCATCGACAGGCCGACGTCGAGGGACCATACGCGCCCGTTGTTGTCGCGGAGACCGTCGCCGTAGACGTAGGTGACGAGCTTGAGCTTGGCCTTGCGGCAGACGGGACAGTCCCGGCGGGAGGTCTCGCCCACGTGCTTGGCGGCCCGCATCAGCTCGGGATGCGCGTCGCAGACGTCGGTCCACGAGGTTAGCCCGCTCCGCACCTCGCCGAGCAGGGCGCGCTTGGCGAGCGTGTAGTCGACGGTCGCGAGGAGCGCGCGCCGTCCGCGCCGGGCCCGCGGAGCCTTGGTCGTCGCCATGGTCGAGGAATCGTACACCCGACCCCCGACGAAGGTGGTCCCTTGCGGCGGCCCGAACCCGTGGTCGATGATGCCCGGCGTGAACCGGCTCGATCGCCGCTCGCTCCTCCGCGCCGCCGTCGTCGGGGCCGCTTCGATCCCGCTCGCCCCGCTACTCGCCGCGTGCGCCCGGGACCGGGCCGTGCAGGCTCCGGGCGGCCCCACGCGCGCGAACCCGGCCACCCTCCCGATGCACGAGGATCTGCTTTTCCAGGGCGGCGCCGCGATCGAGCGTGGCGCCACCCTCCGCGTCTACCAGTGGCGCGAGTACCTCGCCGACGAGGTCATCGAGGGCTTCGTGCGCCGCTACGCAGCCGACGACGTGGACGTCCGCGTCGAGAGCTTCGCGGACATGGATGAGGCGCTCGCGCGCCTGCGGGGACCCGACGGCGACTTCGACGTGTTCTTCCCAACGATCGACGAACTGCCCCGACTCGCGGATGCGCGCCTGCTCCGGCCGCTCACCCACCACCTGCTGCCCAACCTGCCGAACCTGTGGCCCGAGTTCCGGCCCGACCCCGGCCCGTTCTACGACCGCGGCGTGCGCTACTCGGTCCCGTACACCGTGTACTCGAGCGGGATCGCCTGGCGCACCGACCTCGTTGAGGCGGAGGACGCGCGCGAGCCGCTCGAGCTCCCGTGGAACCCGCGTTACCGGGGGCGGACGGGGTTCCTGAACCAGTACCGCGAGGCGATCGGGTTCGCGCTGCTCCGGGCGGGCGTGACGGACCTGAACACGACCGACGCCGCCGCGATCGCGCGCGCCGCGTCGGCCCTGCGCGAGGCCGTCGCGCTCGGCGCTCGGGTGACGGAGGATGGCGCGTACCACGACCTCCCCGAGGGGCGCGTCGTCGCGCACCAGGCGTGGTCGGGGGACATCCTCACGGCGCTCGCGTACGAGGGGCACGACCCGGCTGCCACGGGCCGGACCCTCGCCTACTGGTGGCCCATGGACGGGACTGGGTGGGTCGGCTGCGACCTCACCGCGATCTGCGCCCGCGGGAAGAGCCCGGTGCTCGCCCACGCGTTCGTGAACCACCTGCTCGACGAGGGCGTCGCCTACCGGAACTTCCTGTGGAACGGCTACCAGCCGCCGCTGGAAGCGATCACCCGCGAACGCGCCCTCCGGACCTACCCGGGCCTGGCCGAGATGGGCCACAACTGCGCGATCCTGTCGCCCGGGGAGTTCGCGGCCAGCCAGATGTTCCACGCGCTGGACCCGCGCTCTGACGCGGCGTGGCTCGACGCATGGCAGGGCGTACTGGCGGCGGCCTGAGGGTTCAGTCAGAGCCCATCGCCGGCACCCACTGCTCGGTCAAGTCGTAACCGCTGGTGCTCGCGAGGCTCTCGCCCGTCATCGGGTCGACCATCTCGATCCACAGGTTCGCGTCGCTGCAGCGT
>DATEDE010000100.1:0-4872 GCA_035286545.1 Actinomycetota bacterium
GCGCGCCCTCGCGGACCTCGCGGCCGAGCGCGGGCTCCTGCTCAGCGTGTTCCAGAACCGGCGATGGGACGGAGACTTCCTGACGCTGCGCAGGCTGCTCGAGGCAGACGCGCTGGGGCCGGTCGTCCGGTTCGAGTCGCGGTACGAGCGCTGGCGCCCCGAGCCGCAGGCCGGCACCTGGCGCGAGCGCGGGGCGCCGCAGGAGGCGGGCGGTCTGCTGTTCGACCTGGGGAGTCACCTGGTGGACCAGGCGATCCAACTCTTCAGGAGGCCGACGCACGTCTACGCGGAGGTCGACCGGAGGCGGGCGGGGGTAGAGGTCGACGACGACGTGTTCGTCGCCCTCACCCACCCGGGCGGTGTGCGCTCACACCTGTGGGCCACCGTCACGGCGGCGATCCTGGGCCCACGGTTCCGGGTGCTCGGGCTCAAAGGAGCGTTCGAGAAGTTCGGGATCGACCCGCAGGAAGAGGCCCTGGCCGCCGGGGAGCGGCCGGTCGGCCCGGACTGGGGGACCGAGCCGGAGGAGCTCTGGGGCAGCCTCTCGGACGGAGGCTCCGAGCGCCGCGTGAGAACCATGGCTGGCGACTACCCCGCCTACTACCGCGGCGTCGTCCAGGCCCTGCGCACCGGTTCCGCCGCGCCGGTCGACGTCCGCGAGTCGATCGAGGGGCTCGAGGTGCTCGAGGCCGCCCGCGAGAGCTCGCGCACTGGCGCTGTGGTGAGGATGCCGGAGTCCGACGAGGAAAGGATGAGGAGATGAGCGAGCTGAGCGGGAAGGTGGCGCTCGTGACGGGCGCGAGCGGTGGGATAGGCGCAGCCGTGGCGAGGTCCCTCGCGGACCACGGGGTGCGCGTGGGGCTGGCGTCGCGGAGGGGTGACGATCTCGGGATCGGCGAGGCGGTCGCGGCTCCGTGCGACGTGCGCGATCCGATCTCGGTCCAGGTGTTCGTCGAGAGGGTGGTCGAACGGTTCGGCAGGCTCGACATCTTGGTCGCCAACGCGGGGGTCGGCGCGTACGGGCCGTTCCTGGAACTGGATCCCGCGCATCTCGAGGAGATGATCGACGTAAACGTGAAGGGCACGATCTACGCCGTTCGCGCCTCGCTGCCGCACCTGCTGGAGAGCGGCGCGGCCGACATCGTGACGGTCGCCTCGGAGGCCGGGCGCCGCGGCTTGCCCTTCGAGGCGGTCTAC
Organism: Actinomycetota bacterium; assembly: GCA_035286545.1. GTDB lineage: Bacteria > Actinomycetota > UBA4738 > UBA4738 > HRBIN12 > DASSJM01. Next base: position 1,198 of record DATEDE010000100.1, read on the forward strand.
AGCGCCTCGAAGTTCGCGCAGGTGGGGTTCACACGAGCGCTGGACCACGAACTCCGACCGCAGGGGATCCGCTGCACGAACGTGTGTCCGGGCGGCGTGGCCACGGAGTTCGCGATGGGACGGGGGCGCACGCCCGAGATGCCCGAGCTCTCCGGGATGATGTCCGCCGAGGACGTCGCCGAGGCCGTACTGTTCGTGCTCACGCGACCGCGGAACCACCGGATCCTGGAGATCGCGTTCCGGCCCGTGACCGAGGGCTCGTGGGGGTGACGGGCGGCGTCCTGCGCTTGGGGGTCGTCTCGACCGCGGACATCGGGGTGCGAAAGGCGATCCCCGGGATGCGCAAGGCGACCCGGTGCGAGGTGGTCGCCATCGCGTCTCGAGACAAGGCGCGGGCCGATGGGGCCGCCTCCGAGCTCGGGATCTCTCGAGCGCACGGCTCGTACGAGGAGCTGCTGGCCGACCCCGACATCGACGCCGTGTACATCCCGCTGCCGAACAACCTGCACGCGGAGTGGACGATCGCGGCCGCCCGCGCGGGCAAGCACGTGCTGTGCGAGAAGCCGCTCGCGATGACCGCGGCCGATGCCGAGCGCATGGTCCAGGTCTGCGAGGCCGAGGGCGTGCTCCTGATGGAGGCGTTCATGTACCGCCTTCACCCCTCGTGGGAGGCGGTGCGGGAGCTGGTGGACTCGGGTCGGATCGGCGAGCTCCGCGCGGTGCAGAGCTGGTTCTCGTACTTCAACGACGACGCCTCGAACATCCGCAACATCCCCGCGGCGGGTGGCGGTGCGCTGTTCGACGTCGGCTGCTACTCGGTGAACCTGTCGCGGATGCTCTTCGGCGGGGAACCGGTGCGGATCCAGGGCTCGGTGACGCGCGACCCCGACATGGGGATCGACGTCTTGACCTCCGGGGTGCTGGACTTCCCCACCGGCGTCGCGACGTTCACCTGTTCGATCCGCGCCGAGCCCGACCAGCGCGTCCACGTCTACGGCACGCGGGGCCGCATCTCGGTCGAGATCCCGTTCAACATCCCGCCCGACCTGCCGACGCGGGTGTTCCTCACCTCCGGCGGGGATCCACCGGTTCGGCCCGCCACGGAGGTGCTCACGTTCGAGCCGGCGGACCCGTACGCGGTCCAGGCGGAACGGTTCGCAGCGGCCGTGCTCGACGGTGGCCCCGTCCCGACCCCTGCCGGCGACGCGGTCGGGAACCTCCGCGTCATCGAGGAGCTCTTCCGCGTGGGCTGATGCGTCCGAGGCGCGGGGTTCAGGCCTCCTCGGGCAGGGCGTGGAAGGTGGGTGCGAGGGCGGGGTAGAGCTCGCGGTACCGGCGGTACGCGCCGGCGTAGGCCCCGGCGTCCGGCGACGGTTCGGTCGGCTCGCGGATGCGCACGAGAGCTCGGCAGGCTTCCTCCACCGTCGGGAACCAGCCCCCGCCGACCGCGGCGAGCGTCGCCGCGCCCTGGGCGGCGCCCTCCGCCGTCGAGGTCGTGACGATCCGGGCTTCCAGCACGTCGGCCAGGACCTGACGCCACAGGCTGCTCTTGACACCACCGCCCGTCGCACGGATCTCCGTCGATGGCACGAGGCCCATGGCGCGCATCAGCTCGAGGGAATCGCGCAGGCCGAACGCCACGCCCTCCAGCACCGCCCGCGTGAGGTGGGCGCGGCTGTGGTTCACCGTGAGCCCCACGAACGCCCCCCGGGCGAGCGGGTCGGGGTGCGGCGTCCGCTCGCCGCTCAGGTAGGGCAGGAACAGGAGGCCGTCGCTGCCCGCCGGTACACGGGAAGCCTCGTCCACGAGCTCGTCGAACCCGACGCCGGGCGCGAGCGCGTCCCGGTACCAGCGGAGGCTGCCGGCCGCCGAGAGCATGACGCCCATCAGGTGCCATCGGCCTGGGACGGCGTGGCAGAAGGCGTGGAGCCTTCCCTCGGGCTCGACCGTCGGGTCCTCGGTCGTCGTGAATACGACGCCGGACGTGCCGAGGGACAGCGAGGAGACCCCGGGCGTGACAGAGCCGACCCCGACCGCCGCCGCCGCCTGGTCGCCCCCGCCGGCGACCACCGGCGTCCCCGTCCGCAGTCCCGTGGCGGCCGCAGCCTCCGGCGTGATGGTCCCGGTGACCTCGGGTCCCTCGAAGGTCGCGGGCAGCCAGGCGCGGTCGATCCCCAGGGCGTCCACGATCTCGGCCGACCAGTCCCGCTCGGCGAGGTCGAACAGGATGGTCCCGGCTCCGTCCGCCCGATCGACGGCGTGGCCGCCCGTCAGTCTGAGCCGGACGAGGTCCTTCGGTAGCAGCACGTGCGCTATCGACGACCAGACCTCGGGCTCGTTGCGCCGGACCCAGAGCAGCTTCGGCGCGGTGAACCCGGGGAGCGCGTCGTTGCCGGTGACGGCGATCAGGCGCTCGCGGCCGACGAGCTCGCGGATCAGGTCGCACTCGGCGGCGGTGCGCTGGTCGTTCCACAAGATCGCGGGCCGCAGGACCCGGTCCGCCGAGTCGAGCGCGACGAGGCCGTGCATCTGCCCCGTCAGGCCCACGGCCTCGACCGCGTCGCCGCCGACGCCGGCCGCCCGGAGCGCGTCGCCGATGGCGGCCACCGTTGCCTGCCACCACAGCGCCGGGTCCTGCTCGCTCCACAGCGGACGAGGCGTCTCGTAGCGGTACTCCGAGGTGCCGACCGCCCGGACCTCGCCCTCGGCGTCGAGAAGGACGGCCTTGGTCGCGGTGGTCGAGACGTCGAGGCCCAGCACGAGGCTCACGAAGGCTCCTCTCGGAGCGTCCAGGTCTCTCGGTGGGTGGTCGCCTCCCCCGCCCCGAGCGCCACCAGCGGCCCGAGCGTCTCGAGCTCGCAGAAGTCCTCGCGGACGAAGACCTGCACGGCGGCGCCACGGTCGGGGTAGGGGAGCGAGGGGTCGACGTCGACCCGCTTCTCGAACACCGCGCCCCCGACCCGGTAGGAGACGCGACCTTCTCCGGGGGAGGCGCCGACCTTGAGGGGACCCGCCCCGGGCGCCACTCCCGGGGCCGCGTCGATCTCGACCTCGTCGCGCTGGAAGGCGAGCCGCGGATCGTCGAGGTCCGTGTAGGGCCACAGCACCAGCGACCGATCCGCCCGCGGTCCCGAGGCCCGCGCCCCGATTGGAAGCCGCGCCCGGCCGCCCGGCCGGAGCTGGGTGATCGCCCACGGCGCGAGCGAGATCGAGCGAAAGCCGTCGTTTCGCAGCTCGTGGTCGACGATCCAATCCCGCCCGTCGGCCCGGATCTCGAGCGCCTTGACCAGTCCGGCGCCGTCGGCGGGGGCCTCGACCCGCACGCCGCCCTCGATCTCGGCGACCGCGCACGGACGCTCGTCGGGCTCGTAGGTGATCTCCGGCACCTCCGGGGCCGCCCACAGCCGGTGGCCGCCGACGAGCCGGAACGGCGCGCCGGCCGGGCGCTCCAGCGTGGCCTCCGGCAGGACCGCGAACAGGTTCTGGCCCGTCCCCATCAGGCCGAGGATGCGCGGCCCCACCCCGGTGGTCACTAGCAGCGTCGAACGCTCACCGACGAGGCGGACGCACGAGTGCCCTTCGAACGACGTCTCCTCGGGCGTCACCGAACGCCGAGCAACAGGTCGACCGTGAGCTGGTCCAGGGCTTCGTAGGGCTGGCCGCGGGCCCCGATGG
>DATEDE010000101.1:0-16998 GCA_035286545.1 Actinomycetota bacterium
CGGCCGGCCGCTGGGTACGAGCTCGAGCACCATCTTGCCCTCCACCAGCTCGAGCCCGTTCTGCGTCGCGACACGCTCGAGCGCGACGACGAGCTCTAAGCGCGCGGCCCGCGGCTCGGGTGCCTGCCGATAGTGAACCGCGATCGACGCGCCTTTGTCCTCGACCCATGCCTCCGGGACCACCTCGGCGGCGGCCCGGGCCATCGGCGCCGCGGCGGCCACGATATCGGTCGCCGGGTCCCCCAACCCGTACAGCCCTTGGACCGAGATCCCGGGAACATCCAGGAACGCCGCAGCCTCCTCGGAGCGTCGACCGGTGACGATCGCGACGAGGCTGTAGCGCTCCGCCAGATCCCTCAGCACGTCGCGCATCCCGTCGACCGGCCGCGCGAGGTCGGGGTGCGCGACGATCTCCGAGAGCGTGCCGTCGAAGTCGAGCAGGATGCCCGCGGAGGACGCGCGCCCGCGGACCTCGTCGAGGTCAGCCCTGGAGTTCGGCGTAGTCGTTGCCGAGGTAGATCGCGAGCTGCACGTCGCGGCCCACTTCCTCGGTCCCGGACTCGAGCTTCTGGATGATCACGTCGTCGAGGTCCTTGAAGAAGTCGCTCGCGAGGAATTCCGCCTCGATCTCGTCCTTGTTCGCCCGATAGTAGATCGTGGTAACGGCGACCGGGGCCGGCGCGTCGGCGGGGTCCTGCGCGGCCACGTAGCCGTACTCGTCGGTCAGCGCCACCTGGGTGTCGCTCGCCAGCCCGCTAACACCGGCTCCGTTGAAGACCCCGATCCGGGTGCCCACCACGGTCGGGCTCGGTGGGGCCTGCCCACCGGGCTCAGCCGTCGCTCCCGTCGGGGGCTCTGGGGACTCGGTGACGTCGATCCCGCCGCCGTCGATGGGCACGGTCCCGCCGTCGGCGGCGTCCGCCGAGGGCGTCTCGGGGAACGCCTGGTCGATGACCACCACCCCTCCGATCACGAGGGCGACGATGATCGCGAAGCGGATCGTGCTGGCGGCCACGGAGAGGTAGAAGCTCCTGTTCGTCGGCGGTTGGTGCGCGCCCAATCCTACCCTCGGTCAGGAGGGAAGCCCAAGCCGGCGCGCGACCCGGTTCCGCCTTCGCGAGTCGCGAAGGCGGCGCAGGCGGCGGACCAGCATCGGGTCGTACGCGAGCGCCTCGGGCAGATCGATCGCCCGCATCAGCAGCTGGTGGTACCGGGTCGGCGACAGCTCGAGCTTCTCACGGATACGGCGCTCCTTCGTTCCGCCCTGCTGCCACCACGACCGCTCGAAGTCCAGGATGTCACGGGTCCGCTCGTCGAGCTCCGGGCAAAGGTGGTCGGGCGAGACGCTCACGCGGCGAGCGTAGCGCCCGCCTCCGACAGGGCAAGCACCTCCGCCGAGGTTTCAGCCCGCGAGGCCGCGGACCTGGCGGACGGCGACGGTGAGGGCAGCGAGGTCGCTCGCCTCCTCCAGCGCGAGACCCCGCATGAAGCGCCCGAGGCGCATCGTCACGTCGCCGCGCGCCCGGAGGTAGTCGGCGACGGCGTCATCCGCCGGCAGGCCCTCGCCGTGGACGAGGGCACGCTCGGCGACCTGACGGCGCAGGAGCAACAGATCCTCCTCCACCGCCTGCAGGGCCCATCGGTGCCACCGGGTCGTGGCGCCGACCTCGGCGAGCCGGCCCTCGAGCCAGTCGACGTAGGCGGCCTCCCCGACGAGGAAGAACGCCCGGGTGACCTCCTCGATCGTGCGGCCCGTGGCCTCCGCGACGCTCACCACGCTCGGGCCGTGGACCAGGAAGGGCTGTGTCACGTGTCGGTGGGCTACGTCTTCGGGCAGGCCGCGGTCGATCAGTCGCCGGGCCGCTCGCTCGCGCTCCTGGCGCCACGCCTCCGGCGCCACCGTCGCGACCGCCGCCTCGAACGCCCTGAACGGCTCGGCTTGCGCCTCGATCGCGCGGCCGAGCTGTCCCGGCGCGTGCTGGAGGTACCAGCGGCTCACGACCTCGACGAGCCGGTCGGTCGCGGCCATCAGCTCGTCCAGCACCACGGGCTCGATACGGCCGACCAGCGCCTCGAGAGCCTCCCAGCGCGCCACCGCGCCCGCAACGTCGCGCGCGATCCGGTAGGCACGAACCACGTCGGCGGCCTCCGCCCCGGTCTCGTTCACGACTCGCGAGACGAATGTGATGCCCTGCGAGTCCACGACGTCGTTCGCTACGAGCATCGCCACGAGCTCGCGCCGCAACGGATGCTCGTTCAGCAGATGGCCGAAGCGCTCCACGACCTTCGGCGGGAAGTAGGCGCGCAGGTCCTGCTCGAGGTACCCGGAGTCCGGCAGAGAGGAGGCGAGCAGCGCATCGGTCAGGCTCTGTTTCGCGTTGGCCAGCAGGACGGCGAGCTCGGGGCGCACCATCCCGCGCCCCGCGCGGCGCCGCTCGGCCATCTCCTCGCCGTTCGGGAGATCCTCGAGGTCACGGTCCAGCCGCCCCTCGGCCTCGAGGGCCTGCATCAGGTCCTCGAACGCCTCCATCCGGTGCGGCGAGAGCTCGTGCTCCTGCGACAGGATCTGGGCCTGGAGGAAGTTGTCGTACAGGACGTGCCCCACGACGTCCTGCTCGACCTCCGCGAGGAGCACGTTGCGCTCCTCCAGCGTGAGCTCGCCGCGAGCGATCGCCATCCCGAGCAGGATCTTCATGTTCACCTCGTGGTCCGAGGTGTCCACTCCCGCCGAGTTGTCGATGAAGTCGGTGTTGACGCGCCCCCCACGGAGCGCGAACTCGACCCGGCCGCGCTGGGTCAGACCGAGGTTCCCGCCCTCGGCGACGACACGGCACCGCAGGTCCCTGCCGTCCACGCGCAGCTCGTCGTTCACCCGGTCGCCGGCGTCGGCGTGGGCCTCCGTCGAGGCCTTCACGTAGGTGCCGATGCCGCCGTTGTAGAGCAGGTCGACCGGCGCCCGGAGGATCGCGCCGATCAGTTCGGTGGGCGTGAGCTCCTCGGCCTCGACGCCGAGAGCCAGGCGCGCCTGGGGCAAGATCGGGATCTGCTTCGCCGTCCGAGGCCACACGCCGCCGCCCTCCGAGATCGCCGAGCGGTCGTAGTCGTCCCAGGTGGAGCCGGGCAGGTCGAACAGCCGCCGCCGCTCCGCGTAACCGACAGCCGGATTCGGGCTGGGGTCCACGAAGACGTGCCGGTGGTCGAACGCCGCCACCAGGCAGATCTGGTCCGAACACAGCATCCCGTTGCCGAACACATCGCCAGACATGTCGCCGATACCCACGACCGTGAACGGCTCGTTCATCACGTCGGTGCCGATCTCGCGGAAGTGCCGCTTGACCGACTCCCACGCGCCCCGGGCGGTGATGCCGAGCGCCTTGTGGTCGTAGCCCGCCGAGCCCCCCGAGGCGAAGGCGTCCCCGAGCCAGAACCCGTACTCGGTGGAGACCCGGTTCGCGATGTCCGAGAAGGTCGCCGTGCCCTTGTCGGCTGCGACGACCAGGTAGGGATCGTCCTCGTCGTGGATCACCACGTGCTCCGGATGCACGACGGCGCCCTCCATGAGGTTGTCGGTCACGTCGAGCATGCTCCGTACGAAGGTCACGTACTGGCGGACACCCTCCTCCTTGAGCGCCCTGGGGTCCGTCATGGTGCGCTTGAGCACGAAGCCGCCCTTGGCACCCGTAGGCACGATCACGGCGTTCTTCACGATCTGGGCCTTGAGGAGGCCCAGCACCTCGGTGCGGTAGTCCTGCCGCCGGTCCGACCAGCGGATGCCGCCGCGGGCAACCCTGCCACCGCGCAGGTGTATCGCCTCCATCTCGGTCGAGTAGACGAACACCTCGAACAGGGGCGCCGGCTTGGGCATCTCGGGCACGAGCGCCGAGCGCACCTTGAAGGACATGGCGCGGCGACCGGGGAGGTAGGCGTTGGTCCGGACGGTCGCCTCGATGACGCCGAGCGCGTTGCGCAGGATCCGGTCCTGCTCGAGTGAGCTCACGGCGTCCAGGTTCGCCAGGATCTCGGCCCGCAACGCATCCATCGCGGCGGGATCCTGCGGCCGCGATGGGTCGAAGCGCATCTCGAACAACCGCATGAGCTCGTTGGCGATGTGCGGGTGCGCGGCGAAGGCGTCGTTCTTGTACTCGACCGGGAAGCTCGCGTTCACTCGGTGGTGGTACTTGCGATACGCGCGCAGGATCTGCACCTGGTGCCAGTCCAGGTCCGCCGTGACGACCAGGCGGTTCAACGAGTCCGACTCGCAATCGCCGCGCCAGACTGCCGCTATGCACCCGGCGACGCGCGCGCCGGCCTCTTCGACGTCCAGCGGCCGGTGGTCCGCACCGCGGACCCCGAAGTCGTGCAGGTAGCGTTCGCTACCTGTCTCACCCAGCAGGGTCGTCGGCCACTCCTCCACGACCCGCAGGCCGAGCGACTCGAGCGTGGGCACGAAATCTGAGAGCTCGACCCTGCCACCGACCTTGTACAGGCGCACCCGGGTCAAGGTCTCGCCCTCATCGGTCTCGTTGGCCAGGCCGATCACGAAGGCCTCGTCTCCACCCTCCAGTTCCTCGAACCGCGCGATGTCCTCGACCGCCAGCTCGACCTCCGTGGAGTGCTTGTAGTAGTCGGGGAACCGCTCCGCCCAGCGTTCGAACAGCGCGCGGCCCTCTCCCTCGCCGTGCAGTTCGACGAGCCGCTGGAGCAGATGGTCCTGCCAGGTCCGGGCGATCTCGACCACCTCGCGCTCGAGCTCGTCGAACGCAACGTCGGGGACGGCGCCCTCCCCCACGTGGACCGTGAAGTGCAGCTGCGCGAGATCGCTTTCGGCTATCGACAGGTGGTAGTCGACGGTCTCGCCGTGGAAGCGCCGCATGAACAGGTCCTGCAGGCGCTGGCGAATCTCGGCATCGAACCGGTCTCGTGGGACGGCGACCAGCAGCGACACGCTGCGCCCGTACAGGTCGCGACGGACGAACAGCCGCAGGTGCTGCGTCTCTTGTAGCTGGAGCAGCCCCACGACCTGGGCGCGCAGCTCCTCCGCCGAAGCCGCGAACAGCTCGTCCTTGGGATAGGACTCGAAGATCGACACGACCGCCTTGTAATCGTGCGAGCCCTCCAACAGGTCCTCGGCATCCAGGATCTGGTTGAGCTTGCGGTGCAGCAGCGGTGTGCGGGCCGCCGGCTCCATATAGGCCTTCGAGGTGAACAGGCCCACCATCCGTGCCTCGCCGACGATGCTGCCGTCCGGCGATACGACGCGCACGCCGATGTAGTCCATCCGCGCCCGGCGGTGCACCGTCGAGGGCCGGTTCGTCTTCGAGTAGATCAGCAGGTCCCCGCCCTGGATCCTCGCCCGCAGGTTCTGCTCGATCCTCGAGAGAAGGACCGGCTCGTCGTAGGCGGACCAGCCGGGCTTGGACAAGATCCCGAGCCCCGTCTCCCTGCGCGCCGCGAGGGCGCGCCCCCGCGGCAGTTCGACGAGTTCGTACTCGCGGTACCCGAGGAACACGAAGTTCAGGTCGAGCAGCCACTCGAGGAACGCGACCGTCTCGTCGACCTCGGCCTGCGAGTACACGGAGGTGCCGGAGCGGGCGATCTGGATCATCCCCTGGGCGGCCGCACGCATCGGCTCGAAGTCGCGGACGGCGAGGCGAACGTCGCCCAGGACGCCGCGGATCGCGCCTTCGATCTCGGCCGACTCCCCGGGCGCGAGACGCCGCTCCAGCTCGAAGTGCATCACCGACTCGCGGTGGTCCGTCTCGCGAAGGTGCAAGATCTTGGCGACATGGCCGTCAGGACCGCGCTCGGTGCCTATGACGGGGTGGATCACGCGCCGGACACCCAGCTCGCGAGCCTGCAGCTCCTCGGTCACCGAGTCGAACAGGAAGGGGGAGTCCGGTGCGGCGACCTGGATCACCGCGCCGGCGGGATCGTAACCATCGACCGCGAGCGAGGGCTCGAAGACCCGGACCGCGACCTCGCCGCGCTGGCGCTCGTCCACGAGCTCGAACGCGCCGAGCACCACGGACAGGAGCTCCTCGGGGGTGCGCGCCTTCAGCTCGGAGGGTGACAGGCGGCGGGTGAAGGCCTTGGCGAAGGTTCGGACCGCTTCCGCCCGCTCGGCGGGGACCCGCAGGTCCACCAACTCGAGCACCGCGGCCGCCGAGGCGCCCTCAGCAAGCTCGTCGGTCGTGCTCACCGGCACATGGTACCCGTGGCCGTTTGGGCGCTCATCGGCCCGCCGCATGCCGCGTGACCTGCGGCTTCACTTCGGTCCCGGACGAGCCGAAGGTTGAGAGTGGGCGGGCCCCGCCCTTTCGAGCATGGTCGAAACCGAGCGCCGCATGGGCGGCACCGTGGACGAGCACGAGCTGCGTTCCGTGGCGCAGCTGCGGATGCTCCACGCCCTGGCCACGCGGCTGAACACGCTGGACGACGTCGACGCCATCGGTGAGGCGATCACGGCCGAGCTCCGGACGCTGATCGACTACCACAACTGCCGCATCTACCTCCTCCTGGAGGACGGAGTCACGCTGTGGCCGGTCGCCTTCCGTGGCGAGCTCACTGAGTACGAGGCGGAGACCCTCGAGGAGCTCGTCACGGTTGTAGGCGAGGGGATCACCGGCCACGCGGCGGCCACCGGCGAGACCTACTACGCCGCCGACGCCGTGCACGACGGCGTAGGGATCCAGATCGAAGGAACCACCGAGATCGACGAGTCGATCCTCGCCGTTCCGATGAAGGTCGGCGACCGCGTGACCGGGGTCATCGTCCTGTCGAACCTCGGCGTCGACCAGTTCGACGAGGGCGACCAGCGGCTCCTCGAGGTCCTGGCTTCCCACGGCGGGGTCGCGTACGAGAACGCGAAGCTGCTGGGCAAGGAGCGCGAGGCCGCCGCGACGGCCTCAGCCCTGCTCGGCCTGTCCCAGGAGCTCACGGGGGCGCGGGACGTCTCCACCGTCTTCGAGCGGGTCACCGCGGCCGTCCCGGCCATCCTTTCCTGCTCGGTGGTCGCGACGTACCATCGCGATCCGGAGAGCGGCGACTTCCAGATGCTCCATCAGCGAGGCGCCGATCCCGATCGGGTGGCCTCGATGCCACCGGTCTCCGCCGAGCTCGGCGCCAGCTTGATCGCTTCGATGGCAGAGCCGTTCGTGCTGCCCCGCGAGGTCCTCGAGCAGGTCCCGCGCGAGCTCTGGCTGAGCGAGGAGGCCACCGGGGTTCTCGTCGCGCCGATGCGGTGGGAGCCCGATGCCTTCGGGGCCCTCGTCGTGCTGGCGCCCAAGCCCGAGGACCGTTTCTCCGAGCACGACCTCTCGCTGGCGCGGGGGATCTCACACATCGCGGCGCTCGCCCTCGGGAGCGCCCGGCGCGTGAGCGAGCTCGAGCGGTTCCACGAGCTCGTCGAGACGCTGGACGCGATCTTCTGGGAGGCCGACGCTGACAGCCTCGAGTTCACGTTCCTGTCCACCAAGGCCGAGACGGTCCTGGGCGTGCCGGACGCCCTGCCGGAGAGGTGGGGTGACCACGTCTACGCCGAGGATCGCGAGCGGGTCCTGGATGCTATCCGTACGCACGTAGCCGAACCCGGCGACGACCTGCACCTCGAGTACCGGACGCTCGGGCATGCGAGCGAGACGCTGTGGCTCCGGGATCTGGTCCACGTGCAGGTGGATGCCCTCGGCCGGGCCGTGCTCCGAGGCCTCGTGGTCGACATCACCGAGCGCAAGCGCGCCGAGCAGGCGCTGCGCCGCAGTGAGCAGAAGTACTCGGACGCCTTCCATCGCGAGCGCGAGGCCACCCAGCAGCTCCGCGCGCTCGACGAGATGAAGAACACGTTCCTGGAGGCGGTCTCGCACGACATGCGCACCCCTCTCACGGGGATCCTGGGCTCGGCGCTCACGCTCGAGCAGGCGGGGCTCGACATCCCGCGAGAGGACGCACTCGACCTGCTGCGACGGATCGCCTCGAACGCCCGCAAGCTGGAGCGGCTGCTCGGCGACCTGCTCGACCTGGACCGGCTCCAGCGAGGGATCGTCTCACCGCAGCGCCACCCGACGGACATGCGCGCCCTCGTGCGCAACGTCGTCGCCGAGTTGGAGCTCGCGGACGACCGGGCGATCGAGGTCGAGGCGGAGGAGCTCGTGGCCTCGATCGACGCCGCCAAGGTCGAGCGGATCGTCGAGAACCTGATCGCGAACGCGGTCCGCCACACCCCGCCGGGCAGCCGCATCTGGGTGCGGGTGACCAGTGAGGGCACATCGACCCTGCTCGTCGTCGAGGATGAGGGCAGCGGAGTACCGGATGACCTCAAGGAAGCGATCTTCGAGCCGTTCCGCCAGGCACCCGGACCGGCACAGGTCTCACCGGGCGTGGGCGTAGGGCTCTCCCTCGTCGCTCGGTTCGCTGAGCTGCACGGCGGCACCGCCTGGGTGCAGGACCGGCCCGGCGGTGGCTCCTCGTTCCGCGTCCTCCTGCCCCAGGCCTGAGTGGCAGATCGCCAGATGCGGCTGGGCTGGAACTCGACGCGCTAGGCGGCCCCTGCCGCGGCCGCGACCTGCACCGTGGCGTCCACGAGTCGCTCGGCCGACACCGGTACGAGGGGAAGCCCAACCAGGAACCCAACCCTCGCGGCAGCGAGGTCCATCTGCCACTATCGAAGCTGTTGCTGGCGGCGGCCTGGGGGCCATGGGACCATCCCCCTAGGGGAGCGCTCGACCCTGCCGGGAAGGCGGCTCGCCGGAAGCCTTCCAACGACCTATCGAGACCGGAATGGGAAAGAAGGGGGTCACATGGAGCTCTCCGAACGGGAGACGTGGACGATCATCCACGGGATGCTGGCCGGCACACTGTTCCTGCTCGCCTTCGCCGGGGGCCTGGCCGGGCTGTGGAGCCTTCGCCCGGGATTCCTGACACCGGCCGCGATCAAGGAACGGATGCGGCGCCTGTACGTCGGCGTGTGGGTCATGGCCGGCGTGGCATGGATCACCGTGATCTCGGGCACGTGGATCGTGTACCCGTGGTACCGAGCCAAGCTGGCGGGCGACACCTACGCCGGCTGCGCGGGGTTCAACCTGCCCGACGCCGCCGCGTGTTCGCCGAGGGACTTCCTCCTGTCCAACGTGTCGGGCCAGACGGAGGGCTGGCACACCTTCGGGATGGAATGGAAGGAGCACGTCGCCTGGATGGCGCCGATCCTAGCCACCGCCGTCGCGTTCATCGTGACCTACTACGGGCCACGCCTCATCCCACGGTCCAGGCTGCGGGCGGCGGCCATCGTCATGTTCGTGGCGGCCTTCGGCGCCGCCGTCGTGGGAGGAGCCTTCGGGGCCTTCATCAACAAGGTCGCGCCGATCGTCTGAGGAGGAGCCGATGAACGAGAGCACGGTGGGACAGGACTACGAGAAGTCACCGGAGATCGCCGAGCTCCGCCTCGAGGAGCGGCCGGACGGGCCCGGCGCCGCGGCGATCCTCGCGGGGGCCATCGGGGTCTTCGCCCTGGGCCTGCTCACGGTCCTGGCGGAGGCCTCGGTCGAGATCCACGACTGGCTCGAGACCTGGGAGTTCGGACAGGGCGTCGGACCCCTCGCAGGGAAGACGACGCTCGCGGTCATCGTCTGGCTCGTGAGCTGGGGCGCGTTGGCGCTCGGCCTGCGGGGCAAGGAAGTCGAACTGAAGCGGTGGATCTGGGCGTCGGCGATCCTGGGGATCCTCGGCGTGCTGGGCACGTTCCCGCCGATCTTCACGGCCTTCGCCGCGGAATGAGCGGGGACCGCTCCGAGATCGTGGCGGCTCGGGCGATCGGTGTCGGGATCGGGCTGCTCGTCCTGATGGTGCTCTGGCTGATAGGCAACCGCGTGGTGGGGCTTCTGTGGGAACCGCCCCTCGGCCCTACCGTCGCCTTCCTCGGCGCGATCGCCGTCGGCGTAGCGACGGCCATCGTGGCGGGTGCCCGGCTATCCCGGAAGGTCCGCGAGGGCAGGTAGGCCCACCCGCCGGCGATCCTCGGCTCACGCATGTCCCGACATGAGTGAGGGCCGGGAGGCGGTGGGGGACTGAACCTCCCGGCCCTCGTTGTCGGGGTGCGATGGACCCTCCCGACAAGCTCTAGATGAACGGCGTCACGGCGTCTTCGGTGCCCTCCCCCTAGCTGGTCCATCATCGCGACCAACTTCTGGTCGAACCTTGCGTATCACGAAGCGGGCGAAGTCGGGCTCCTGCACAACCTCCACCATCTCGTGGCCTGCTTTGGTGATCCAGGCAGGGATATCGGTGTGAGAGCCCTCGTCGGACGAGAGAACCTCGATCACATCGTCGACCTGCCCCTCGCGGACCGCGCCGATCAGGCTCATCAGCGGCCCGGGGCACGACATGCCGCGCGCGTCGATCGACCGGGTCACGTTGGCGGTCGTCTTCCCCCCACCTCCCCCAGATGAGCGTCGGCGGATCGTCGACACCCGAAAGGGTCGCCGGGGCGGGTCACCCAGGGTCGGGTCGGCCTGCCCCTAACGGGCGGGACCATCGGACGTGCGTCGGGGGATGGGACGGACATACGGGAGCGGTCCCGCCGATGTGGTTGCTGCCCCCCATAGGGAGCCGGTAGCGTGACGGCGCCCTCTGACCCACAATGGCCGATCCCGTAGACGAGACCGAGATGCCCGCCGACGCCCCCACCGGCCCGCCCCCCGTGAGCGGCGGCGCGCTCGGTGAGACGGCCCTGCCCGTCGCGCGGGAGCGGGATTGGGTCGCGATCCTCGGCAAGCTGGCGAGCTTCGCGGTCGCGCTGTTCCTGTTCGTGCTCGCGATCCAGCTGATGAAGGAGGGAGCGAAGGCGCTCGCACCCTCGCTCTCGGACAGCCCCCTGTTCAGCAACGCCTTCTCGACGCTTGGAGCCGGGTGGCTGGGGGCATACATCGTGCTGTCGGGCTCGCCGATCGCCGCCGTCGCGCTCAGCCTGTACGTGGGCGGCGCTACGACCGAGCTGCAGACGTTCACGATGCTGTCGGGCTCGCGTCTGGGCGCGTCGTTCGTGGTGCTGCTGGTCGGGTTCCTCTACGCGGTGCGCAACCGCGGCCACAACCGTGCCGAGGCGATAGGCATGGGCGTGCTCGCCCTCTCGCTCACGGCGGTCGTCTACGTCCCCGGGATGGTGATCGGCTATTGGATCTTGAAGAGCGGGTTCCTCGGCGGGATCCGCCTCCACGCCTCCGACGGCGTGCTCTCGCTCGTGGACTACATCTGGGGTCCGGCGCTCGACCTGGTGACCCGGCTCCCCGGCTGGACCCTCCTTCCGGTCGGTCTCGCGATCGTGCTGATCTCGTTCAAGCTCCTGGATCGGGTCCTCCCGCAGCTGGACGGGGAACACCACGGCGGCAAGCGCGCCGAGTGGCTGCGGCGCCCCTGGCCGATGTTCGCTCTGGGGTGCATCGTCGCCACGCTGACGCTCTCGGTCTCGGTGGCGCTGACCCTGCTCGTGCCGCTCGCGAGCCGCGGCTACGTGAAGCGCCGCGAGGCGATCCCGTACATCATGGGCGCGAACATCACCACGCTCGCGGACACCCTCGTCGCGGCGATGGTCCTGGGCAACGCCGTGGCCGTGCAGATAGTGCTCGCGCAGGCGATCGCGGTGGCGTTCATCTCGCTGCTGTTCCTGGCGTTCGCGTACCGGCCGCTCGTCGACGGCGTGATGCGCCTTGACGAGTGGGTCGTTGCGAGCAACCGGCGGCTGTGGCTCTTCGTCGCCGTGCTGTTCGTGCTGCCGGCGATCTTCCTCACCTCGGGCATCTGGCTCGGCCCGATCGCCAACTGAGCGCACCGATGAGTCGGTCGGACGGCGCGCCGGGTGATCACGCTGGCCGGCCGCTGCGCCGAGGTCAGCGCTAAGGGCGGTCGGCGCGGACGCTGTCCGTGCGTGGCACCGAACAGCGCGTGAGCATCGCCCCGGAGCCGACCGGGGTCCACGCTAGGTCGGAGCCGGCGGTCGGATTCGAACCGACGACCTGCTGTTTACAAGACAGCTGCTCTGCCCCTGAGCTACGCCGGCGCAGGAGCGAGTCTACGCTCGGCCGTCACCCCGGGGCGGTAGGACGAACGCGTAGAGGGCGGCGGCGAGGCTGGCCGAGGCGTTGAGCGAGCCCAAGCGGCCCCGCATAGGCAGTCGGACGAGAAGGTCGCATGCCTCCCGGGTTAGGCGGGCCAGGCCCTCGCCCTCGTCGCCGAGCACCATCGCCAGGCGCCCCTGCGGGCAGGTCTCCTCGAACACCGTGCGCTCAGCGTGCTCGGAGAGGCCGACGACCGTGAACCCGTTCCCCTGCAGGCGCTCCAGCGCTCTCGGGATGTTCGCCACACGCGCGTGCGACAGGTGCAGGAGCGCGCCGGCCGAGGCGCGGACGGCCGCGGGCGTCACGTCGGCGGCGCGACGGGTCCGCGTGACGAGCATCGCCGCCCCCGCGGCCTCGGCCGAGCGCGCAGCGGCGCCGAGGTTCTGCGGATCGGTGACTCCGTCGAGCACGACGACGAGCGCGTCCTCCGCGAAAGGCCACTCCGCGAGCTCGCGCTCGCCGATCGGCTCGGGGGTCCGCACCCGCGCCGCGACCCCCTGGTGGTCCGGGGCCAGGCGGTCGAGTTCGTCCCGCTCGACCTCGCGGACCTTCATGCCCTGCTCCGCTGCGACGGCGAGCACCTCGCGGAGCCCCGGCGTCGAGCGCGCTCCTCGCGCGACGAGCACCTCACGCGCCGCCGCGGCGCGGATCGCCTCGAGCACCGCGCGGCGCCCCCCAACCACGTGGGCGGGCACCGAGGGCGCCCGACCGTCGCGCCGCTCGTGCCGGGTCATCGCGCCTGCATGAGTGCGAGCGCCAGGCACCCGACGCCATCGCCCGTCAGGCCAAGGCCCTCGGGCCGAGTCGCCTTCACCGACACGCGTTCGGGCGAGACACCGAGCACGGCCGCGAGGCTCCGCCGGATCTGGTCGCGCGCCGGCGCTACCGCCGGGCGTTCGGCCAGGACGATGAGGTCGGCCGAGGAAGGCACCAGATCCGCGACCCGCACCTTCGCGACGACGCGTGCGAGCAGGTCGAGACCACCCATACCCTCGAACCGCGGGTCGGTGTCCGGGAAGTGCTCCCCCAGGTCGCCCAGGCCCGCCGCCCCGAGCAGCGCGTCGGCGAGCGCGTGACAGATCGCGTCGCCGTCCGAATGCCCCGCGAGCCCATCGCCCTCGAACAGCACGCCACCGAGCATCAGCGGGCGCCCCGGCGCGAACCTGTGGACGTCGAAGCCCTGTCCCACACGGATCTCACCCACGGGCGAGCTCCAAGGCGATCGTTCCGGCGCGAGCGAGGTCTTCGGGCGTGGTGATCTTGAAGTTCCCCGGATCGCCGGGGACCGTCCGAACCCGGAACCCGGCCCGCTCCAGCGCCGCAGCGTCATCGGTCATCTCGTCGCCGTCGCGCTCGGCGCGCTCGTGTGCCTCGCGCAGGGCGGGGGCGAGGAACGCCTGAGGGGTCTGCGCGAGCACCAGCCCCTCGCGCGGCTCGGTGCCGAGCACCACATCCCCGTCCACCCGCTTAACCGTGTCGGGCACCGGCACGACCGGCACCACGCCGTCCGCGCCTTCCAGCGCCGCGAGCACCCGCGCGAACAGCCCCGCCCGCGCGAAGGGCCTCGCCGCGTCATGGCATACGATCGCGGCGGCGTCGGCGGGGACGGCCCGGAGCGCCGCCAAGACCGATGCGCGCCGCGTGACTCCCCCGGTCACGACGGCGTGCGCTCCGAGCGACTCGACCATCGCGTGCGCGAGATCCTCGCCGCCGGGCGGCGCCGCGACGATGACCAGCGAGATCTCCGGGCACGTGAGCGCGGCGCCTGCCGCGTGCGCCAACAATGGGCGCCCCGCGAGTTCGACGAACGCCTTCGGCCGGTCCTGCCCGAGACGCTCCCCGCTGCCCGCGGCGAGCACGATCGCGACGGCCCCGTCCACGCCGCCGAGCCTACTGGAGGTTCGCGAACACCATCCGCCCTGTCGCTGTCTTGATCACGTTGCGCACGACGATGGGGACGTCGGCGCCCACGCGCTCCCGAGCCGCTTCGACCACCACCATCGTGCCGTCGTCGAGGTAGCCGACCGCCTGACCCGACTCGCGACCCTCCTTAACGAGGTGGACCTCGAGAGAGTCGCCGACGCCGAGCGGCACGCGGAACGCCGCGGCCAGATCGTTCAGGCTGGGCACCGGCACGCCGAGCGCCTCGGCGACCTTCGACAGGTTGTGGTCGGTCGTGAGCAGCGAGGCCCCGCGGTCCCTGGCCAAGCGCACGAGCGCCGCGTCGACATCGGAGACACCGTCCTCCTCGACGAGATGGAGATCCACCGTAGGCGCGCGCTTCAGCTCGCCAACCGTGTCCAGGCCCCGGCGGCCTCGCCCGCGGCGACGCTCGTCCGAGCTGTCGGCGATCGTCTGGAGCTCGCGGAGCACGGCCGCGTGCAGGAGCACGTCGCCCGCCAGGAACCCCGTCGCGACCAGGTCTAGGATCCGTCCGTCTATCAGCGCGCTCGTGTCGACCACGAACACCTTCTCGAGCGAGCCGGCCGCTCGAGGCTTCAGCCCGATCAGCGCGAACAGCTCCTCGTTCTTCGTCCGGCCGATCCGGTAGCCGACGAATCCGAGCGTCACGTACATGAACGCGACGCTCGTCCAAGCGGCCAGCGGCGGCAGCCGGAACACCGGGATGGAGAGGAGCGCGGCCACCGCGAGGCCCGCGATCAGCCCTCCGGCGCCCGCGACCACCTCGGCGGCCGGCACCTTGCGGAGCTCCTGTTCCATCGAGCGAACGGCTGAGTAGGTCTGGCGACCGAGCACCCCCCCGAGCACGAACCCCGTCGAGCTCCCGAGCACCACGCCGAGCAGCGTCCGGGACGCATGGCCGTTGCCCAGGCGGGTCGCGACCATGTAACCGGCGGCCGCGAACAGCACCACGAACAGCAGGCGGACGAACTCCACCAGCCGCCCCCTGGGCGGCATCGGGCGATCGGAGCCCTCGCGAACGCGCAAGGCTCCGCGCCACGGGCGCGGCTCGTGCGCGAGCATGTCCCTAGAAGCCTCGGAGCGCGCGGTCGCGAACTTGACCCCGGGGCGTGGCGACGCCGGCCCTTGGGAACGTGGTGGAGGTGGTACCGAGCCTCAGGCCTGGGCGGCGAGCTCCCGGGCCCCGTGGGAGTCGTCGAGCACCTTGTCGATCATGGCCTCGGCCTTCTCCTCACCCTCGCCCGTCGCGAAGGTCAGCTCGGAGATCAGTATCTGCCGGGCCTTGGTGATCATCCGCTTCTCGCCGGCCGAAAGGCCGCGCTCGCGCTCGCGGATCGACAGGTTCCGGACGACCTCGGCCACCTGGTAGATGTCGCCCGAGCGCAGCTTCTCGATGTTGTTCTTGAAGCGACGGCTCCAATTGGCGGCCATCTTGGTCTCGTCCTCCTTGAGGACGTTCATCACCTTCTTGACCTCGTTCTTACCGACCACCGAGCGCAGGCCGACCTCCTCGGTGCTGTCGACGGGGACCATCAGGGTCAGATCGCCGTATGAGACCCGGAGCTTGAAGTACTTGCGCCTCTCGCCCAGGAACTCCCGGACGCATAGCTCTTCGATGACTGCCGCCCCGTGTTCGGGATGCACAACCGTGTCGCCCTTGCGGAACACAGGACCCCCTCGAAGTCGTTGATATGGGACCGCTGAACAGGTAGCCAGGGTAGCACGCAGAGGCCTTGCGCCGCAAATCAAAACCGCAGGTCAGAGCCCATATTCGGCCGCTGTTCGACCCCTTTCGTCGACCCGTTCGGCCTGTTCCTCGGTTCGCGGGCCCTAGGCCGGACGGTCGGCCCGGATCCGGCCGACCCTTGTAGCGGCCCAGGTCAGAGCCTGTGTCACGTGGTGCACGGGGACGTGACGGATACCATCCGACACCTCCGCCCCTGCCGGTGCGAACACCGTGCGGACCCCCGCAGCCCTGGCCGCCGAGAGCCGCGCACCCATACCCGGGACCGCGCGAACCAGGCCAGTCAACCCCACCTCCCCCACGAAGGCCGATGCGGGGGGCGGCGGGGCCCCCGACGCAGCCGAGGCGAGGGCTGCGGACACCGCGAGGTCTGCCGCGGGGTCCTCGACACGTGCGCCGCCTGCCGTGGCCCCGAACAGCTCCCCCCGCAGCGGCACGCCCGAGCGCTCGAGCACAGCCGCGATCAGCTGGAATCGCCGAAGGTCAAGGCCGCTCACCTGGCGCCTGGCCGGACCCTCGCCGGGAGCCACGAGGGCTTGGACCTCGACCGCGAGCGCCCGCCGTCCCGCCAGCGGCAGGGCTACCGCAGCTCCCGGCTCGCCCTCGCCGGGCACGAGTAGGGCGGCCGGGTCTATCTCGCGAAGGCCGGCCGGGGTCATCTCGAACCAGGCGACCTCGCCTTCGGCCCCGAAACGGTTCTTCCCTCCCGAGAGCACCCGCAGTCCCGAACGTGGATCTCCGTCGAAGGCCAGGACCGCGTCGACCGCGTGCTCGAGCGTCCGGGGTCCGGCGAGGTCGCCGTCCTTGGTCACGTGCCCGGTGAGCAGCACGCAGACCCCCTCGGCCTTGGCGAGACCGATCAAGGCGTCGGTGCACGCCCGCACCTGGGACGGTCCCCCGGGCATCTGCCCGCCGCCTGGATCGCGCAAGGTCTGGATGGAGTCGACCGCCAGGAGGAACGGCGAGGCCGAGCGGGCGGCCTCGAGCACCGACGGGAGCTCGCGGCCCGGCACGAAGGAGACCGCCGAGCCGTCGATCCCGAGGCGCCGGGCCCTCGCCGAGACCTGCCGTCGCGATTCCTCGCCCGAGGCGAGCAGGCAGGGGAGCCCGGCAGCCGACAGGTTCGCCACCAACTGGAGGAGAAGGGTCGACTTGCCGATGCCGGGCTCGCCTGCCAGGAGGGCGACGGTGGCCGGGACCAGTCCGCCGCCGAGCACGCGGTCGACCCCG
>DATEDE010000102.1:0-4311 GCA_035286545.1 Actinomycetota bacterium
CCGCGTCGTACGCATCGGCAAGGAGGCCCGGGAGCAGCTGACCTCGGCCAACCTGCGCTTGGTCGTGTCGATCGCCAAGAAGTACATCGGGCGGGGGATGAGCTTCCTGGATCTCATCCAGGAAGGGAACATCGGCCTCATGAAGGCCGTGGACCGCTTCCAGTACCGCCGGGGGTTCAAGTTCTCCACGTACGCCACGTGGTGGATCCGTCAGGCGATCACGCGGGCCATCGCCGATCAGGCGCGCACGATCCGGATCCCCGTGCACATGGTCGAGACGATCAACAAGCTCGTGCGGATCCAGCGCCAGCTCCTGCAGGACCTCGGACGTGAGCCCACTCCCGACGAGATCGGCCGGCAGATGGGCATCGGGCCCGACAAGGTCCGCGAGATCCTCAAGGTGTCGCAGGAGCCGGTCTCGTTAGAGACGCCGATCGGCGAGGAGGAGGACTCGCACCTCGGCGACTTCATCGAGGACTCGGACGCGGTCGTCCCGGTCGACGCCGCCAGCTTCATCCTGCTGCAGGAGCAGCTCGAGTCGGTCCTGCACACGCTGTCCGAACGTGAGAAGAAGGTCATCCAGCTGCGGTTCGGCCTGCTGGACGGCCACCCGCGGACGCTCGAGGAGGTCGGCCGCGAGTTCGGCGTGACGCGCGAGCGGATCCGCCAGATCGAGAGCAAGACCCTGTCGAAGCTTCGACACCCGAGTCGCAGCCAGAAGCTGCGCGACTACCTCGAGTAGTTCAGTTCAGAGGTAGGTCGTCGACGTCTGGCTCCATGCGCCGCTGGAGGTTCGCGCGCGCCCGCTGGATCGCCTCGCTGCCCTTCCAGGTCGCCCGCTCGGCCAGACGACGTCCCTGATCGGCCAGGCGCGTGGTCGAAGGGTGCCGGGCCATCGCCTGGCGTATGCCCGGAGGGCGGGCGTCCTCGGGGTCGCGTTCCGCAAGCCTGCGGGCGACGAGGAAGCCGATGACACCGCCGATCACGAGCCCGGTCCGGAAGCGCACGCCCCAAGCCTAGTCCGTCCTAGGCCGGTTGGTAGACTCGCTCCGCCCGATCCGGGGTAGCTCAATCTGGCAGAGCGGCGGACTGTTAATCCGTAGGTTGTGGGTTCGAGTCCCACCCCCGGAGCTGTCGTTTCAGCTGGCCACGCGAGCTCCCGAGTCTGGATCGCAGCACCTGGTGGGGTCGGTTGACAGCCAACTTGACAGCCATTCACCCGTTGAAGGGCTTGTCTGAGCCAGAAGCGCGGTGGAGTACCGCGCGCATCTCGTGGACGCCCGCCGCGCTGGGCACCTCCGGCGTGACGTGGCACGATGTCGCAGGTGACCGGCAGACCCGCCGCGGCGCAGCACCTGCGCGACATCGCGCGGCTGCGCCGCGTCCGCGACCGGATCGACCGGGAGTCCGCGCAGCCGCTGGACGTCGAGGCGCTCGCCCGCGGCGCGCACATGTCGGCCGGGCACCTCAGCCGCCAGTTCCGGCTCGCCTACGGCGAGTCGCCGTACGGCTACCTGATGACGCGGCGTATCGAGCGCGCGATGGCGCTGCTGCGCCGTGGCGACCTCAGCGTCACCGAGGTTTGTTTCGAGGTCGGCTGCTCGTCGCTGGGCACCTTCAGCAGCCGCTTCAGCGACCTGGTCGGTGTGTCGCCCAGCACCTACCGGCGCCTCGCGGCGCGCGCGACGGCGGGGATGCCGTCGTGCGTGGCGAAACAGGTGACCAGACCGATCAGGAATCGAGAAGCACCGGTCAGCAAGCCGCAGCTAGTGTGACGGCCATGGACATCACCATCTACCAGGCTTACCTCCCGCACGACGACCCGGACGCCGCACTGGCCTTCTATCGCGACACCCTCGGCTTCGAGGTCCGGGGCGACGTCGGGTACGAGGGGATGCCCTGGATCACGGTCGGCCCCGCCCACCAGCCCGGCACGTCCATCGTGCTGCATCCGCCGGCCGCCGATCCCGGCATCACCGACGAGGAGCGCCGCACCATCGCCGAGATGATGGCCAAGGGCACCTACGCCGGCATCAACCTGGCCACCAAGGACCTCGACAGCACCTTCGAGCGGCTGCAGGCAAGCGACGCCAACATCGTTCAGGAGCCGACCGACCAGCCGTACGGGGTCCGCGACTGTGCCGTCCGCGATCCCGCGGGCAACCTGATCCGCATCTAGGAGCTGCGCTGAGCTGTACGGAGGAGGTGCTTCGCGATGGCTGAGAGGAAACCTGCAACGAAGGGCCCGCGGAAGTCCGCCAAGAGGACCACCGCGACCAACGAGAGGTCCAAGGGATTCACGGACGAGGAACGAGCCGCGATGAAGGAGCGCGCCCAAGAGCTGAAGGCGGAAGCGCGCGCGAACAAGAACAAGGCGGAGGGGGAACGCGACGTGCTCGCGAAGATCGCCGAGATGCAGGGGCCAGATCGCGCCATGGCCAAGCGGTTCCATGCCATCATCAAGGCCAGCGCGCCAGATCTCTGGCCGAAGACCTGGTACGGGATGCCCGCGTACGCCAAGGACGGCAAGGTCGTCTGCTACTTCCAAGACGCGCAGAAGTTCAACTCGAGGTACGCGACGTTCGGCTTCAGCGATGAGGCGAACCTCGACGAAGGCGCCATGTGGCCAACCTCCTTCGCGCTGAAGGGGTTGACCGCCGCCGAAGAGGCAAAGATCGGCGCGCTCGTGAAGAAAGCGGTGAGCTGAGGCCAGCTCCTGAACCCGCTCCCTGCCTCGTCACCTACGACCGGGCCGCCTACCGCGCCCGCGACGTGATCGAACGGCGGATGTCCGGCAACGTACCGTTGTCCGTAGGTTGTGGGTTCGAGTCCCACCCCCGGAGCCTGGGTATGTGCAGGGTCGAGCGTGACTCGCCCAGTGGGCCCTGACGGCGGCCTTCCATCGTCGGGGTAGCCTTGTGCACACCCACATCATGAGGAGGAGGGCATGACCGGGACGATCACGCCGCAGGAGTTCCACGAGGCCGCCGGCATCGAGGACTGGCGGGTGCTGACGAATGTGGCGCACGCGCACTTCCGTACCGGGTCGTTCGCGGCAGGCGTTGCACTGGTGGACGCGATCGGCAGGCTGGCCGACGTCGCGAACCACCACCCCGATGTCGACCTTCGGTCCGACGGCGTGACCGTGCGGCTGACCACGACCACGCCCGACCATTTCTTCTGGCTGAGCGAGCGCGACGTCGAGCTGGCCCGGCAGATCTCGGCGGCGGCCCGCGCGCTGGACGTCCCCGCCGACCCGAGCGCCGTGCAGAGCGTCCAGGTCACGATCGACGCGCTCGTCCATCCCGACGTGATGCCGTTCTGGCGCGCCGTGCTCGGCTACCGGGAGGTGGGGGACGAAGACCTGCTCGACCCCCACTCCTCCGGGCCGCCGTTCTGGTTCCAGCAGATGGACGCGCCGCGCCCGCAGCGCAACCGGATCCACATCGACGTCTGGGTGCCGCACGACCAGGCCGAGGCGCGTATCGCGTCGGCGATCGCCGCCGGTGGCCACCTTGTCAGCGACGAGCACGCGCCGGCGTGGTGGACCCTGGCCGATGCCGAGGGCAACGAAGCCGACGTGGCCACCTGGATGGGACGCGACTGAGCGTATCTTCGTGTGGGACCGCTGATCCGTAGGATGTGGGTTCGAGCCCACCCCCGGCGCGAGTGAGGTGCTCGTCAGCCAGGAGGTGGTCGAAGCCTCGAGCGGTGCGACGTCGCCTTCCGGGAGATCGGCCCGGTCGAGCTCAAGGGGGTGGCCGGTGCCATGCGCCTGCACGCCGCTTCCGGGCCCGGCTGAGCGGGCGGATGCGTTCCTTCGTTCCCTCTTGGGTTCTGGTGACCCGGCTACGGAGTCATGTCGGCGCAACGTGCCCACGCGGTCCATTCGAAGTTGCGCGTGGTTAGGTTGACGAGGCTAACGAACCAGGCATCCTCAAGGTGCGGCCGGTTGGCCACGGTGTCAAGGTGATCCCCGCCTACGGCGACCGGAGAGTTGAAACCGCCTCCTGTCACCTCGTCACCCGCTTGGCATTGGAGGAACGTGCTGGAATACAGGTTGGGCCGGAGAACACCCGTGTCGGTGACCGTGTAGAACCCGAAGACCCCGGGGTTACCCGGCGGGCCCTGCAGACCCTGCAGACCCTGCTCACCCTGCAGACCCCGCTCACCCTGCTCACCCTGCTCACCCTGCTCACCCTGCGGACCCGGCTCACCCTGCGGACCCGGCTCACCCGGGAGTCCCTCGACCCCCTGTTGGTTCCATGAGATCAGGGTCTCGTTCGGGGAACACGTTTGCTGTGGGGTCGC
>DATEDE010000103.1:0-3563 GCA_035286545.1 Actinomycetota bacterium
ACGAACGCCTTCAGCGGATCCCACCAGATCGAGCGCCCGATCGCGAACCCGATGTACCCCGGCACCCCCGAGCCCATCTTCAGCCAGTGGTCGACCTTCGCGTCGTCGGCGCCGCGGCCGAGAACGACGCAGGCCACGCCCTCGCGCCCACCCGCACGCGCGGTGGCCGAGATCATCTCGCAGTCCTCACGCCGGTCGATGCCCTCGATCTTCCAGATGTCGGGCTCGACGCCGGCGGCCTGCAGGGCCTCGATCGCGGCCCGCATCACCTTCGGCCGCTCCTGCGAATCCCACCGGTCCTCGTCGCCTCCTGCGGCCTCGACCTGCCCCGCCGTGGCCGGCACCAGCAGTTCGAAAAGGTACCTCCGGCCGTTAGCGTGGAGCCACTCTCCGAGGCGCTTCAGGCGCTCGGCCTGCCGCTCGTTCATCGCGGCGTCGCCCTCGGTGTTGTAGCGGACGAGCACCTTGGAGAAGGACGGATCGAACGTCTCGATGTGCCCGCCGAAATCCGCTCCGTACTGGAAGTCGAACTCGTCCTGCCCGCTCTTCTCGACGGGCATCGCGAGAGCCAGGCCGTTCGCCTTCGCATCGCGCGCGATGTCCGCGCCGAACTGCTCATCGACGAGCACACCCGCCGAGGCCGCGTCGACGCCCTCGGAGAGAGCGCGGACGGCGCCCTCGTAGATCACGCGCTTTGCATCGGAGATACGCTTGGCCTCCTCTGCGTTGGGCTCTCCCGTCACGCCGAAGAACTTCTTCTGGAACGACCCGCGGTGGTCGAACGCCAGGATGTACAGCGGCTGGTCGTAGCCCAGGGCCATCTGTCCGCTCCTTTCCTCAGGGTTGTTCGAAGGGGTTCGTCGGTTCCAAGATCTGGACCGGCACCGGCGCGGCCTCGCGCTGGAAGAGCGCCCCGTGCGAGGGCGAGCACAGCACGAAGCCGAAGTGGATCGGCACGGCCACCTTCGGCCGCATCACCTTCACGAGGCCCGCAGCCTCGCGGTAGTCCATCGTGAAGGTCCCGCCGATCGGGACCATCGCGACGTCTGTCGACAGCGACTCGAGCTCGGGGAGGGCGTCGGTGTCGCCACCGTGGTAGTAGCGGTGTCCGCCGAGCTCGAGCAAGTAGCCCACCCACCCGTTCGCCTTCGGGTGCATGTCCAGTCGCTCCTCGGCGACGTTGTAGGCCGGCACCGTCTCGAACCGCACGCCCGCCACCTCGTACGACTCCCCGGGCGCCACGGCTATGACGTCGCCGGAGAGCTCGCGCGCGACGTCGTGCGGTGCGACGACCTTGGTCCCCGGCGTGGACAGGCGCTCGATCTCGTGCGGCTGGAGGTGATCGAAGTGGGCGTGGGTGATCAGGATCAGGTCCGCCGCCGGATCGTCCGGCTCCGTTCCCCATGGATCCACGTAGAGCGTGAGCCCGTCGCTCATGTAACGGATGGCCGCCTGCCGGAACCACGTGAGCCGCTCGAGCATCGCCGGACCCCTTCTTCGCGTCGCCTGCCCGGTAGTCTGGCAAATCACCGTGGCAACGCGCGAGCCGGTCGAGTCCGAGGGAGGCCTTCGTGCCTCCATATCGCTGCTGAGGGGCAACCGCGACTTCCGACGTCTGTACCTGGCCTCGATGATCTCCCTCGGCGGGGACTGGTTCCTGATAGTGGCGCTGTTCGGCCTGGTCCTGCAGCTCACGGGCCAGGCGGTCGCCGTCGCCTTCACGCTGGCGGCCCAGGACCTCACCTACTTCCTGGCCTCGCCCTTCGCGGGCGTGCTCGCCGACCGGCTCGATCGGCGCAGGCTCATGATCGCGGCCGACCTCGCGCGGGCGGTCCTGGTCCTGGGGTTCCTGCTCGTCACGACCGAGGACACGGTATGGCTCGTGTACGTCCTGCTGGCCGCCGTGGCACTGTTCAGCGCCGTGTTCGAGCCCGCCTCCGTCTCGGCGATGCCGAACCTCGTCGCGGATCGCGACCTGTCGACCGCGAACGCGCTCTCGGGATCCCTGTGGGGCACGATGCTCGTCGTCGGCGCCGGCCTCGGGGGCATCGTGGCGGCCGCTCTCGGCCGGGAGGCCGCGATCGCGATCGACTCGGCCTCGTTCGTGATCTCCGCGCTGCTCATCCTGCGCATCCACGTCTCGTTCTCGGAGGCGCGGGCCGCGCGCGAGCACGCGAGCATCCGACAGGACTCGGTGGAGACCGTGCGGTACGCGCGGAAGGACCACCGCGTGCTCGCGCTGCTCGGCGTGAAGTTCGGCTGGGGCATGGCGGGAGGCGTGCTCGTCGTGATCCCGCTCCTCGCGTACGAGACGTTCGACGCAGGCGACGTCGGTCTGGGCCTGCTGATGGCGGCCCGCGGGATCGGCGCGCTGGTCGGCCCGTTCGCGGGCAGGAGGATGCTCGGATCGCAGGACCGGCGGAT
This sequence comes from Actinomycetota bacterium, assembly GCA_035286545.1. GTDB lineage: Bacteria > Actinomycetota > UBA4738 > UBA4738 > HRBIN12 > DASSJM01. The sequence goes on from DATEDE010000103.1 coordinate 2,425, forward strand.
GTTCCTCGCGATCTCGGTCTCACTCGCGACCTTCGGCGTGGGATACCTGCTGGTGGGACTGGCGCCGACGCTGCTCATCGTGATGCCGATCGTGACCTTCGCGCACCTCGGGGGCGGCGCGACGTGGACGCTGTCCGGCTACGGGCTCCAGCGCATCGTGCCCGACCGGATCCGCGGGCGCATCTTCGCGTTCGACGGGATGCTGGTCACGCTCACTTTCGGGATCTCGAGCATCCTTACAGGCGTGCTCGCCGACGCGTACGGCGCGCGGACTACAGCGGTCGTGATGGGCGGCGTCGCCCTCGTGTGGGCCCTGGCCTGGTCCTGGCTAACCTCGGACGTGCGCCGGGCAACGATGCTCGAGGGATGCGGTCCGGCGCCCGAGCTCGAGCTCATATCGCCCGAGCCGACGACCGCCTGACCCCTAAGCGTCCGGCGTGCCCGGAGGTGGCGGCGGCGTGCCGCTCGACTCCGGCTCGGCCGCGGGCGGCGGCGTCGGGGGCACCGCGGGGCCGCCGAAAGACACGCTCGGCCCCTCGCCCGCGAAGCTCACCTGCGGCGCGCCGGCCTCGCGCAGAGCCTCCTCGATCTCGAAGAACTCCTCTTCCTTGAAGCCGAACATGGACGCGACGATCACCGAGGGGAACTGCTTGACCCGCTGGTTGTAGTCGCGGACGTTGGCGTTGTAGAAGCGGCGCGAGGTCTGCAGCCGATCCTCGGTGTTGGCGAGCTCGGACTGCAGGGCCAGGAAGTTCTGGTTGGCCTTCAGGTCCGGGTAGGCCTCGGCCACGGCCAGCAGCTGGCGTAGGGCGGCCACGAGGGGTCCCTCGGCCGCGGCCTGTGAGGCCGGCGAGCCCGTGGCCGCGGTGGCCGCGGCGCGGGCCTTCGTGACGTTCTCGAACACGGTGCGCTCGTGCGATGCGTAGCCGCGGACGGTCTCGACCAGGTTCGGGATCAGGTCGTACCGTCGCCGCAACTCGGTGTCGATGTTCGCCCAGGCGTCCTTGATCTGCTGCTTCTGCGAGACGAACCGGTTGTACGCGACGACCCCGATGATGAGCAGCAGGACGAGGATCCCGCCGATGATCGCGAGTGCTGGGCCCACGGTGGTTCCTTTCTCGAGAGGTCCGCCGAAGCCT
>DATEDE010000104.1:0-4062 GCA_035286545.1 Actinomycetota bacterium
CCTCGCGTTCAGCGGCACCGAGGCGAACGTCCGGACGTTCAGCACGGGACCGCAGAGCGAAAGGGGCGGCACGATCGCGTGCACCCGAGAGCCGTCCGGCAGTCGCGCGTCCACCCATGGTGACGTTGCGTCGACCCGGAGACCCAGTGGTGCGACGATCCGCTCGATCACGTGGAAGACCGACTCCTCCCCCTCAAACAGCCGGTCACCCACCTTCTCGATCCGCCCCTTCCGCTCCACGTAGACGTCGTCGGGCCCGTTCACCATCACCTCGGTGACCTCGGGGTCCTTCAGCAGGAACTCGATCGGTCCTAGCCCGACGACCGCATCCGAAACCTCATTCACGACCCTGGCGAGCGCGCCCTGCGGCAGGATGTGGCCCTGTTCGCGGAGAACCGCGAGCGCCTCCTCGCGCACGCGCAGCCGGCGTTCGGCGCGCGGGACGCCCTCGAGCGTGCGGGCGTCGACCCGCCCGAGGAGCCGCTCGTGCAGCCCCCGGCGCACCTCGGCGAGCGCGTCCGTCCGGCTCACGCGGGCACCTCGATCGCCGTGCGCGCGATCCGGTCGACAGCGCGGGCCACGCGGCCCCGCGCGGGGAGCAACCGGCCGCGGTCCTGCGCCGAGCGCACCGCGCGGTCCGAGGGGATCACCGCCAGGGGCTCGTGTCCGAACACGCGCTCGACGTCCTTCGGCGAGATCTCCGAGCGCGACGCACGGTTCACGACGAACGCACATCGATCCTCGAGCCCCACGGCCTCGATCGCACGCTTCGCGTCACGGAACGAGAGCACGTCCAAGCCGAGCACGATCAAGACGCGGTCGGCAGCCTCGAGCCCCGCGCGAGCGACCCCGTCGAGCGCCCGCGGCACGTGGAGCACGACGACGTCACACGTCCGCCGGGTCGCCGCGATGGCACGCCGGTAGTCCTCGGCACCAAGGCGAGCCAACCCGTCGCCCGGCGCGAGCAGCACGCCGAACCCCAGCGGGTGCCGCCACACGATCTCCTCGACGTGCTGCGGAGCCACCTCGTCCTGCAGAGCCACGAGCTCGGCGATCGTCCGGACCGGCTCGTCGATGGGAACGCCGACCGCCGCCGACGCGTCCGCGAACACCACGTCGAGGTCGACCAGCACGCACCGTCGCTTGCTCCGCGCGTACGACGCAGCCAGATGCGTCGCCACGAACGTTGTCCCGACACCTCCCCGCGGCCCGTAGACCGCGAGGACCGGCGCGCGTTCGACCTGCGCGTGCTCGAGCGTCGGGCGCACGCGCGCCGCGGCGTCCGCAAGCTGGTCGCGCTCGGCAGGCCAGAGGTAGAAGCCGCTAGCGCCGGCCCGGATCGCCCGTCGGAGCGTCCCGACCGACTGCGAGGTGTCGACCGCGAGGAGCGCGCTGCCGTTCAGCGACTCGCGCGAACCGACCATCGACGGCGTCGCGACGACCGCGTCGGGCTCGAGCTGGCGGACAGCGTCCGCGAGCTGCGATCCGTCGATCGCGGTCCCCACGACGCGGGCCCGCCCCGTGCGATCGAGGAAGTGCATGACCTCCTCGGCGACGTCCGGGGTTTCGAGCGCCAGCACGATCCGAGCGACCTCCTCCATGCCCTGCTCCGCTTTCGAGGGGAAGCACCGCCGATGCGTGGGGAAGGAAGGGAGAGGAACCTCGGGGAGTCGCGGCGAACCGCGTTCGCGAACACTAGTCGGAACGACCACGCGCCGTGAATCACCAGACCGGCCGATTCGCGGAACTTGTCGGGGGATGTCGGGCTACGAGAGGTGTTCGTTCGCAGAGGTCCTGCCTGGACCTCCTGCTGGAGCCGCCGGACCCGTTGATCCGCCGCCCGCAGACGCCACGAACGCTCTCGCGCAAGGGCTAACAGGCGCGCCTCGGTCGGGGGGTCCTTGGGCAGGCGCACCGTCGACTATCCTTTCGTATGACGTTGGAACCATTAAGTGGGAGGAGCGCGACGGTGGCATCCGCCACGACGCACGACGGCCTCAACATCCACGTCGAGGACGCTGGCCAGGGCATCCCCGTCCTGTTCATCCACGAGTTCGCCGGCGACCACCGGAGCTGGGAGCCGCAGGTCCGAGCGTTGAGCCGCCGCTACCGGTGCGTCACGTACGCCGCTCGCGGTTACCCACCCTCCGACGTCCCGGACGACGTCGCCTCCTACTCGCAGGACCTCGCGGTCAGCGACGCGATCGCCGTGCTCGACCACCTCGGGATCGATCGCGCGCACGTGGTCGGCCTGTCGATGGGCGGCTTCACGTCGCTGTACCTGGCGCTGCGGTACCCGGGCCGGGCGCGTTCCGCCGTGGTCGCGGGCGTCGGATACGGCGCCCATCCGGCCGTCCAGGGATCGTTCCGGCGGGAGGCAGAGGCGATCGCCTCTGCGTTCGACGCCGAGGGCGCCGCCTCGTTCGCGCCGCGCTACGCCGAGGGACCGGCGCGTGTGCAGTTCCAGAACAAGGACGAGCGCGGATGGGAGGAGTTCGCCGGCCAGCTCGCCGAGCACTCGAGCGTGGGCGCTGCGAACACGATGCGGGGCGTGCAGCGCGAACGTCCATCGCTCTACGACCTCCGCGAGGAGCTCGCGCGCGTCGAGGTGCCGTTGCTGTTGCTCGTCGGCGACGAGGACGAGGGGTGCCTCGACGCGAACCTGATGCTGAAGCGGACGATGCCGTCGGCGGGGCTCGCCGTCATCCCCCGGACGGGCCACGCCTCGAACCTCGAGGAGCCCGAGCTGTTCAACCGGCTCGTCGGCGACTTCCTCGCGACCGTCGACGCCGGGCGCTGGGCCCTCCGCGACCCCCGGTCGATCTCCTCGAGCGCCACGGGCGTGACGGACTAACGGGGGAGGTACCGAGGAGGCACAGGATGGACGACGACGGACAGCGGATCGAGATCGCGCAGGTGATGACGGGTTCGGTCGTGACGGTGACGCCGGGGACCGGGTTCCAGGAGCTCGTCGGGAAGATGGCGGAGCACCACGTGAGCGGGATCCCCGTGGTGGACGACGACGGGCGGCTCGTCGGGATCGTGTCCGAGGCCGATCTCCTGCGCGAGGGCTCTCACGACAGGCGACGCACGCGGGCGCTCGACTGGTTCCTCCATCCTGGCCGGACCGAGGACGCACGGGGGCGCGGCCACGACGCCCAGGCGATCATGACGACGCCGGTCGTCACCGTGCGCCCCGACCAGTCGATCTGGGAAGCGATCCGCACGCTCCGCGATGCCGGGGTGAAGCGCCTGCCGGTCGTCGACGAGGAGGGGCGCCTCGTAGGCATCGTCAGCCGTGGCGACCTGCTGAGCGCGTTCATCCGGACGGACGAGCAGATCGCCGAGCAGGTGCGCTCCGTCGCCTCGAAGGTCCTCGTCACCGATCTGCGGCCGATCGACGTCGAGGTCCACGAGGGACGCGTCGTCCTCCGCGGCAGCCTCGACTTCAGCGCCCAGCGCGACGTCCTGCTTGACGTGATCCGCCACATCCCGGGGGTCCTCGAGGTCGAGGGTCGACTGGAGGTCGGCCCCGAGGGCGGAAGGGGCGTCCCGTTCGCGCCGATCCAGCCCCCCGGCGAAGGGGCCGGCCCGCGCGCCGACCTCTGAGCGGGAGACGGTCTTTCCCGGCCGCGTGCCGGCCGGGGTACGATGAAGGACCTATGGTCCGACCCATGGATGAATAGCGCGTCGGGGCCGGGCGACGACCGTCGGCTGCGGCTCGCGGCCCCCGTTCCCCCGCACGGCGACGATCCCGAGGAGGTCGCCGAGTGGCTCGAGGCGCTCCGTGACGTCCGTCGCCGGTCCCCCGACCAGGCCGCGGCCCTCGTCAGCGCCCTGCTGACCGAGGTTCGCGACGATGGCTTCGGGCGCGGGCTGCTCGTCTCGGGTTATGTGAACTCGATCCCCGCATCCGAGGAACCCACCTACCCCGGCGACGAGGCGCTCGAGCGACGCATCCTCGACCTCAACCGGTGGAACGCCTCCGCGCTCGTCGTCCGCGCGAACGCGGGAGGCGCGGGGCTCGGCGGGCACCTGTCGACCTACGCGTCCACCGCGGTC
>DATEDE010000105.1:0-3701 GCA_035286545.1 Actinomycetota bacterium
ACCGCCCGCGGCTGCAGGCCGGTGGTCGCTGGTCGCCCCCCTGCTCGAGCCGCCGCCGAGCGCGACCGAGGCCTCCCATGCTCGCGCGATGCAGCTGCTCGAACGCCACGGCGTACTGACGCGCGAGGCCGTGCTCGCCGAGGGCGCGCCGGGTGGGTACGCGGGCGTGTACGGCGTTCTCCGTGCGCTCGAGGAGTCGGGCAAGGCGCGGCGCGGGTACTTCGTCGACGGGCTGGGCGCGGCGCAGTTCGCGCTCCCCGGCGCCGTTGACCGGCTCCGCGACCTGCGCGAGGCCGAACGCGAGCCCGAGGTCGTCGCGCTCGCCGCGGCCGACCCGGCGCAGCCCTACGGCGCCGCGCTCCCCTGGCCCGAGAGCGCCGGCCGGCCGGCGCGCGCCGCGGGGGCGTACGTCGTGCTCGCGGACGGCGAGCCCTCGGCGTTCCTCGAGCGGGGCGCGCGTTCGCTGCTGTCCTTCGAACGCGGCCGGGACGCGGCGTGGCCCGATGCGCTCGTCTCGCTCGTCAAGGACGGCCGCGTCCGGCGGATCGAGCTCGCCAGGATCGACGGCGTGACGGCCGCGACCTCGCCTTTCGCCGAGGCCCTGCGCGACGCGGGGTTCGCCGACGGCTACCGCGGCTTCGTTCTGCGAAGCTGACGGCGTGACCGAGCCCGCGAGCGGCCGCCGCTTCGCGATCGCCACCCCGCACACCGCCGCCACGGAGGCGGGCCTGGCCGCGTTCGACGCGGGGGGCAACGCGGTCGACGCGGCGCTCGCGGCCGCAACCACGCTCGCGGTCGTCTACCCGCACATGTGCGGGGTCGGCGGCGACCTGTTCGCGCTCGTCCAGCATCCGGCAGGTGACGTGCTGTCCGTGAACTCGGCGGGACGCTCCCCCGCGGGCATCGACACCGATGCGGTCCGAGCCGCGCACGGCTCGCGCATGCCCGAGCAGGGACCCTTCACGGTGACCGTACCGGGCGCGGTGGCGGGATGGCGCGCGGTCCACGACCGCGGCGCCCGGCTGGACTGGGCCCGCTCGTTCGATGCCGCCATCGTCTCCGCCCGCGCGGGTGTCCCGCTCGCGCACGGGGTCTGGAACGCGGTCGCGTGGCGCGCGGAGGCCTCGGACGCACCAGCGGGCGTGAAACGTCACCACACGTTCGCGGCCGATCCCGGCCTGCGCGCGACGTTCTTCGGCCACGACGGCGCACCGCTCCCCGAGGGCGCCCTACTCGTCCAACCCGCCCTGGCGTCCACGCTCGAGATCCTCGCGGCCGACGGCCCCGACTCGTTCTACGGCGGCGAGCTCGGGCGCCGGTACGCGCTCGGGCTGCGGGGCGCCGGCGTCCCGATCGAGCTCTCGGACCTGCAGAGGCACGAGGCCGCCCTGCTCCCGCCGCTCCTCGGACGCTACCGGGACCTCGACGTACGCGTGAGCCCGCCGACCTCGCAGGGCTTCGTGCTCCTGGAGATCCTCGCGGCGCTCGAGCGCCTGGAGCTGGACCCGGACCCGCTCGGACCGGACGCGGGTGCGCTCGCCCTGCTGTTCCGCGCCGCGTCGCTGGACCGCGACCGGCACCTGGCCGACCCCGAGCACACCCGCGTGCACCCGCACGCGCTGCTGGAGGACGGCCATATCGCCGCGCTCGTCGACGGGGTCCGTTCCGGCCGACCGGTGCTCGTCGACGCTCGCCCCGCGGGCGCCGGCGGGACGGTCGGGCTCGCCACGGCGGACGACGAGGGTTACGCCGTGTGCCTGATCCAGTCCCTGGCAGGGGGATTCGGCTCCGGGATCCTCGAGCCCTCCACAGGGGTCATCGCGCAGTCTCGCGGGGCGGGCTTCGTGTTGGACGCCGAGCACCCCAACGTCCTCGCTCCCGGCAAGCTGCCGGCCCACACCCTCATGCCGGTGATGGCGCACCGCGGCGCCAGCCTGGCCGCGATCTCGGCCACGATGGGCGGCTCGGCGCACCCGCAGATCAGCACGATGTCGCTCGTCCGCGCCTTCGACCTCGGCATGGCCGTCGAGGACGTCGTCTCGGCGCCGAGGTGGCTCGCCGGCGCGATGGATCCCGTCGGCCCCGAACCGTTCGTCCTCGCCGAGCCCGATGCTGCCCGCGTGGTGGGTGGCTCGTTACGCGACGCGGGCTTCCGGGTGGACGAGCTCCCACGCCTCTCGGAGGAGGTCGGCCACGCCCAGCTGCTGCTCGTCAACAGCGACGGCTTCGAGGCGGCAGCCGACCCTCGAGCCGATGGAGAGGCGGCGGCACGGTAAGGACTACCATCCGAGGGTGAACCGACCCCCTCGGAGTACCCGGTGAGTTCCGCCAGCCCCGGAAGCGAGCTCAGGCGGCTGCGCGCGCTCGTGGGCGATCTCGACGCGGTCGTCTGGGAAGCCGACGCCTCCTCCGGCCGCTTCACCTTCGTGAGCGAGGGTGCCTCCGAGATCCTCGGATACCCGGCAAGGGTGTTCCTGGAAAGGCAGACCTTCTGGGCGGACCACATCCATCCCGACGATCGCGAAGCCGCGGTCAAGGAGTTCCTAGCTGGGATCGAGGAGGGCCGGCCCCACGACACCGAGTACCGGTTCCTCAAGCCGCGCGGCGACGTCGTCTGGCTCCGCGATATCGGTCACGCGGTGACCGACATGGACGGTCATGCGGTGAGGATCCGAGGCCTGATGGTGGACATCACCCAGCAGAAGCTGGCCGAGGAGCACCGCGCCGAAGTCGAACAGCGCTACCGCCTGCTCGTCGAGCAGCTCCCCGGCATCGTGTACATCGAGGACGCCGATCCTGCCGAGGTGGGACCTGTGGGGTTCACGTACGTGAGCCAGGTGATCGAGCGGGTCCTGGGCTTCACGGTGCAGGAGTGGCTCGCCGACCCGGCGAGGTGGGTCGACCGCCTGCATCCGGACGATTTCCCCAAGATGCGGCAGGCCTACGAGGCGGTCACCCCGACCGGCGCCCCGTACTCGGCCGACTACCGCATGTTCGCCAGGGACGGCCACATCGTGTGGATCCACGACGAGGCGGTCCTGGTCCGCGACGATGAAGGGGTTCCTCTCTACTGGCAGGGCGTGATGCTGGACGTGTCGGCGATGCGCGAGGCCGAAGCCGCCCTGCTCGCCGAGCGCGAGCAGGCGACCGAGCTCCGTGCACTCGACGAGCTGAAGAACACGTTCCTGCAGGCGGTCTCACACGACCTGCGGACGCCGCTTGCCGCCATCCTGGGACTGGCGGTCACGCTGGAGCGCCAGGAAGGGCTCGGCGCCGAGGAGGCTCGCGACCTCGCTTCACGCATCGCCGCGAACGCCCGCAAGCTCGACCGTATGGTCACCGACCTCCTGGACCTAGACCGCATCTCTCGGGGGATCGTTGAGCCGAAGGTCAGGCGCACGGATCTCGCGGCGCTCATGCGGCGCGTGCTCGCCGAGTTCGACATAGCCGTGGACCGCGATATCGTGCTCGAAGTACGCCGCGTGATCTGCGCGGTCGACCCCGCGAAGGTCGAGCGGGTAGTCGCGAACCTCTTGTCGAACGCAATCCGACACACACCACCCGGCTCCCGGATCTGGCTACGCGTCGCCGCGGACGGCGATGGCGCCTTGCTCGCGGTCGAGGACGACGGGCCCGGCGTCCCGCTCGAGCACCGCGCCGACATCTTCCAGCCGTTCCGCCAGGGGGCCGGAGCGCCGGAT
>DATEDE010000106.1:0-3074 GCA_035286545.1 Actinomycetota bacterium
GGCCTTCAGCGGCGGTGACGCGGTAGCGCGGTTCCAGGCGATGCGCGGGCACAACGTGCTGCACCCGATCGGGTGGGACGCGTTCGGCCTGCCGGCGGAGAACGCCGCGATCAAGCGGGGGCTCCACCCGAAGGAGTGGACGTACGCGAACATCGAGCAGCAGGCGCGCTCGTTCCGGCGGATGGGGATGTCGTTCGACTGGACCCGGCGCCTGCACACCTGCGACCCCGAGTACTACAGGTGGACGCAGTGGCTGTTCCTGAAGTTGTTCGAGCGTGGCCTGGCCTATCGGAAGAACTCGCCGGTGAACTGGTGTCCCAACGACGCCACGGTGCTGGCGAACGAGCAGGTGATCCAGGGCGCGTGCGAGCGCTGCGGCACCGTCGTGGAGCGGCGGGACCTCACACAGTGGTTCTTCAAGATCACGGACTACGCGCAGCGCCTCCTGGACGACATGGACGACCTGGTGGACTGGCCCGACCGCGTGGTAACCATGCAGCGCAACTGGATCGGGCGATCCGAGGGCGCCTCGGTGACCTTCACTATCGATGAGACCGGCGACGAGGTCGAGGTGTTCACGACCCGCCCCGACACGTTATGGGGCGTCACCTTCTTCGTATTCGCCGCGGAGCACCCGCTGGTCAGGAAGCTCGCCGAGATCGGCGGCACCTTGGAGCAGGTCGAACCTCTGCTCGAGCGGGTGCTTTCGACACCGCTCACGGCGCGTGAGGAGGCCGACACGAAGGAGGGCGTCGCGCTCGGCGTCTACGCGGTCAACCCGGTGAACGGGGAGAAGATCCCCTGCTACGTCGCGCCCTACGTCCTGATGGAGTACGGCACCGGCGCGATCATGGCGGTCCCCGGGCACGACCAGCGCGACCTGGACTTCGCCCGGCAGCACGGTCTGGCCGTCCGCGTCGTGATCCGTCCGGAAGGGGAGGACCGCCCCGACGAGGAGCCGATCGAGGCCTGGGACCACGAGGGCGTGATGGTCAACTCGGGACCCTTCGACGGCGAGCGCTCGCCCGAGAGCATCGCGAAGGTCGCCGCCTGGCTGGAGGAGCAGGGGCGCGGTCGCGCGACCGTGACGTTCCGCCTGCGGGATTGGCTGATCAGCCGCCAGCGCTACTGGGGCGCGCCGATCCCCATCGTGCATTGCCCGGAGCACGGGGAGGTCGCCGTCCCCGAGGACCAGCTGCCGGTGCTGCTGCCCGACGACGTCGACTTCCGTCCGGGCGGCGAGTCGCCACTCGCCCGCCACCCGTCTTGGAAGGACGCCACCTGTCCGAAGTGCGGACAGGCCGCGACGCGCGACACGGACACGATGGACACGTTCGTCGATTCGTCCTGGTACTTCTTCCGCTACTGCTCCCCTGGCGACGAGACGCAAGCGTTCAACCCAGAGAAGGTCGGGCGGTGGATGCCCGTTTCCCAGTACACGGGCGGCGTCGAGCACGCGATCCTGCACCTGCTGTACTCGAGGTTCTTCACGAAGGTGCTCCACGATATGGGGCTCGTCTCGTTCACCGAGCCGTTCCCGCGTCTGATGAACCAGGGTCAGGTGATCTACGGCGGGGCCTCGATGAGCAAGACCAAGGGCAACATCGTCGAGCCGATGCCCGTCGTCGAGCGATGGGGCGCCGACACGATGCGCCTCATGATGTTGTTCGCGTCACCGTTCGAGGACGACATCGACTGGAAGCTGATCGCGGGCGACCCGGATAGGCGACCCGGCGTGACGAGCTGGCTCGGCCGGGTGTTCGCGGCGGCGGGGGAGGCGGCCGAACGCGACGCGGTCGATCCCGATGACCTTCGTCGTCTTACCCACCGGACGATCAGGGGCGTCACCGAGGACCTCGAGCGCTTCCGGTTCAACACGGCGATCAGCAAGCTCCAGGTGTTGACCAACGAGATGCGCTCGGCCCTTGACGCCGGTGGGGGCGCTCGCGAGGCGGCCTCGGCGCTCGCGCAGATGCTCGCACCGCTCGCGCCCTTCGCCGCCGAGGAGGTGTGGCGCGAGGTGCTGGGCAACCCGGCTAGCGTCCATGTCTCGGCGTGGCCTGCCTACGACGAGGACCTCGCCCGCGAGGAGCGGGTCACGATGGTCGTCCAGGTCGATGGCAAGGTCCGCGACCGCATCGAGGTCGAAGCCGCCGTCTCGGAGGAGGTCTGCCGCGAGCTCGCCCTTGCCTCAGAGAGGGCGATCCGGGCGATCGACGGGCGCGAGGTGCGCCAGGTCGTCGTCCGGCCTCCGCGCCTCGTGAACGTCGTGACCGCCGGCTGAGCACGGGGCAGGCACCGGCCCCGCTCAACATCTCCGGCCCCCCGCCGATACCTACGGCAAGGGGCCAGACGGGCCCGCCCGCGCACGACGGAGGCCGGATGAGCACGCTCGCCTCGCGAACGCTCGCCGCACCCAAGCCCGCCGAGGGCGGCCGGCACCTATCCGCGCTGCGTACGGAGCGGTCGATCGCGCTGATCCGGGTCACCGTCCTTGCCGTCGTCGTCGCCGTCTACCTGTCGGGCATCGCGATCTGGGGATCGCTCGGACCCCCGGCTCTCGTGATCCTGGGACTCGCCTGCGCGTACGCGTTCGCATGCCTCCTGTGGTTCGCTCGGGACGACTCCGTCTCGTTCCGGACCCAGCTCGCGACGCTGCTGACCGACATCGCGCTCGTCACGCTGTGGATCCAGGCGACCGGCGGGGCTCGCAGCCAGTTCTGGACCCTGTACCTGATCGTCGTCGCGTCGGTAGGCCTGCGGTTCGGGATGCTCGAGACGCTGGGCGTGGCCGGCGGCCTCGCGCTGCTGCACGTTTCGGTGCTGATGGGGGCCGTCGGGGTCGAGCCGACCGATCTGATCTACCGGCCTGCCTTGCTGGTCGTGGTCGGGTTCGCGGTGGGTGTCCTGTCCTATCAGCGCTCCGTGCAGCGCAGGGAGCGGCGCGCCCTCGCGCGACTAGCCCAGACCCGCGAGCACGAGCTGGGGCAGGAGCGCGCCGAGGTCGAGCGCCTTCGCCGGGTGGACCTGGCGCGGACCGAGTTCGTCGCCGTGGCGGCCCACGAGTTCCGCTC
>DATEDE010000107.1:0-6774 GCA_035286545.1 Actinomycetota bacterium
AGTCGGCCAGACCCTTCTCCGCCTGGCGCTTGGTGATCGCGGCGGTGAGCGTGGTCTTGCCGTGGTCGATGTGCCCCATCGTGCCGATGTTCACGTGCGGCTTGGTCCGCTCGAACTTCTTCTTGCCCATCTCTCCCTCTCTCCTTGCCTTACTCGCCCCGGACGCGGGCAACGATCTCCTTGGAGATGTTGGCCGGCACCTCGTGGTAGGCCTGCAGCTGCATCGGGGTGTGCGCAGCGCGCCCCTGGGTGCGCGAACGCAGATCGGTCGCGTAGCCGAACAGTTCGGCGAGCGGCACGAGAACACGGATCGCCTTCTGGCCGCTGCGGTCGTCGATCCGTTCGATGCGCCCGCGGCGCGCCGTGACGTCGCCCATGACCTCGCCCATGAAGTCCTCGGGCGTGATGATCTCGAACTCCATCACGGGCTCGAGCAGTACGGGCTCCGCGCGGCGCGCGGCCTCCTTCAGCGCCATCGAGCCGGCGATCTTGAAGGCCATCTCGCTGGAGTCGACCTCGTGGTACGCCCCGTCGACGAGCGTTGCCCGGACGTCAACGAGCGGGTACCCCGCGAGGACGCCGGTCTCCATCGCTTCCTCGATCCCGTCGTCGACCGCGGGGATGTACTCGCGCGGGATCTTGCCGCCCACGATCTTGTTGATGAACTCGTAGCCACCACCCTGGCCTGTGGGCTCGAGATCGATGACCACGTGCGCGAACTGACCGCGGCCACCGGTCTGGCGGGCGAACTTCAGGTCCACCTTGTGGACGTCCTTGCGGATCGTCTCGCGGTAGGCGACCTGTGGCTTGCCGACGTTGGCGTCGACGCTGAACTCGCGCCGCAGGCGGTCCACGATGATGTCCAGGTGGAGCTCGCCCATCCCCGAGATCACGGTCTGTCCGGTCTCGTCGTCGTACTTCACGACGAACGTCGGGTCCTCGTCCGAGAGCCTCTGCAGGCCGTTGCCCAGCTTGTCCTGGTCGGCCTTCGTCTTGGGCTCGACCGCCACCGCGATGACCGGGGTCGGGAAGCTGATCGACTCCAGGACGATCGGCTCGGCGGGATTGGTGAGCGTGTCGCCCGTCGTCGAGTGCTTGAGCCCCACCACCGCGACGATGTCGCCGGTGAACGCCGCCTCCATGTCCTCGCGGTGGTTGGCGTGCATCTGCAGGATGCGGCTGACGCGCTCCTTGCGGTCCTTGCTCGAGTTCTCGATATGCGAGCCCGCGCGCAGAACGCCCGAGTAGACGCGCACGTACGTCAGCCGACCCACGTAGGAGTCCGACATGATCTTGAACACGAGGCCGCTGAACGGCTCGGTGTCGTCGGGCTTGCGTTCGGCAGGCTCGCCCTTGGGCGTACGCCCCTGTACCGGCAGCACGTCGGTGGGCGCCGGCAGGTAGGACACGATGGCGTCGAGCAGCGGCTGGATCGCCTTGTTCTTGAAGGCGGTGCCGCAGAGCACCGGGACCCCCTCGCCGGCCAGGGTCGCCCGACGGATCGCGCGACGGAGCTCGTCGACCGTTGGCTCCTCCTCGTGCACGAACTTGTCCATCAGCGACTCGTCGTGGTCGGCGAGCCTCTCGAACAGGTCGTGGTGCGCCTGCTCGGCGGCCTCGCGGAGCTCCTGGGGGATCGGGGTGGTCTCCCATTCCTCGCCCATCTCCGAGATCCAGTGCAGCGCCTTCATCTCGACCAGGTCGACCACTCCCTGGAAGTCGGCCTCGGTGCCCCAGGGCAGCTGGAGCACCAGCGGCTCGGCGTGAAGGCGGTCGACCATCATCGCGACGGTGCGCCCGAAGTCGGCGCCGGTACGGTCCATCTTGTTCACGAAACAGATGCGGGGCACGCCGTAGTGGTCGGCCTGGCGCCACACGGTCTCGGTCTGCGGCTCGACACCGGCGACCGCGTCGAACACCGCGATCGCGCCGTCCAGCACCCGCAGCGAGCGCTCGACCTCGACCGTGAAGTCCACGTGGCCGGGCGTGTCGATGATGTTGATCCAGTGGTCCTTCCACACGCAGGTGGTGGCGGCGCTGGTGATCGTGATCCCGCGCTCGCGCTCCTGGACCATCCAGTCCATCAGGGCGGTGCCCTCGTGGACCTCGCCGATCTTGTAGGCCTTGCCGGTGTAGTAGAGGATCCTCTCGGTCGTCGTGGTCTTGCCCGCGTCGATGTGCGCCATGATCCCGATGTTGCGGGTCCTGGCCAGCGGGTATTCGCGGATCACCAGGTTCTTGGACCCGGTCCGCTGGGGCTGCTCCGTCTTCTCGACCGCCTCTGACACTTCGATCCTCTCCGCGGGGGTCGCCACTAGCAGGCCCCCTCGTGGAACGCCGGACCTGTCGGCCCGGCCACGGTGTGCTCGTCGATCACCATCGGTAATGCGCGAACGCCTTGTTCGCCTCCGCCATCTTGTGCATGTCCTCGCGGCGCTTGACCGAGACGCCCTGGCCGTTGGCCGCGTCCATGAGCTCGGCGACCAGCCGCTCGGCCATCGAGTGCTCCTTGCGGGCGCGCGAGTTGTTCACCAGCCAACGCATCGCGAGCGTCGTGCCCCGGCTGGGCCGGACCTCGACGGGCACCTGGTAGTTGGCGCCGCCCACCCGCCGCGAACGGACCTCGAGCTGCGGGCGGACGTTCTCGACCGCCTTCTTCAGCGTGATCACGGGATCGTTGGCCGTGCGCTCGCTGATGATCTCGAGGGCCTTGTAGACCGTGCGCTCGGCCAGCGTCTTCTTGCCGTCCAGCAGGATCTTGTTGATCAGCTGGGTGACCAGGACGTTCTGGTAGACCGGGTCGGGCTCGGTCTCGCGGCGTACGGCAGGGCCCTTGCGCGGCATCGGCTACTCGCCGCCCTTCTTCGCGCCGTAGCGCGACCGGGCCTTCTTGCGGTCCTTCACGCCGGCGGTGTCCAGGGTGCCGCGGATGATCTTGTAGCGCACGCCGGGCAGGTCGCGGACGCGGCCGGCGCGCACCAGCACGATCGAGTGCTCCTGCAGGTTGTGGCCGACGCCGGGGATGTAGGCCGTGACCTCGATCTGGGAGGTCAGACGGACGCGGGCGACCTTGCGCAGGGCGGAGTTCGGCTTCTTGGGGGTGGTCGTGTACACGCGCGTGCAGACGCCCCGACGCTGGGGAGAGCCCTTGAGGGCGGGAGACTTGCTCTTGTACTTCGGCCGCTTCCGGCCGCTCCGCACGAGCTGCTGGATCGTGGGCATGCGTCCTTCCCGTCTGCACTCTCGACTTGTCACCGAACCGGTGGCTCGGCTTCCTCCCGAACAGCGAAGAAGCCGGACCGCGGGCCCGGCTTCCAGGGTTCGTGCCCATATGGGGCTCAGGTTGTCCCTTCGGAAACCCCCTGGAAGCGCGCTGGATGCCGAGCCCGCCCGCCGAGCTCGACGCGACCGCTAACCCTACTAGCCGCGTGCCTGGGCCGTCAACAAGCGGTCCGTGCCTGAGCGTGCCCGCCGCTCGGGCGTCAACGTGTAGACGGCTGGGAGGGACCAAGGGCCGCTCGCACGACCGTAACCACCACGCCGGATCCCTCGCCGGTCATCTAGCGATCACCGGGCAGGCCGCGCACCGGATCGCCACCCGGATGGAGGCGGCCGGGCTCGTGCGGTTCGGCTCCTGGGACGAAGGGGTCAAGGCGATCCAGATCACGACGCACGGCAGGGATCGCCTGACCGAGGCGCGCGACCACCTCGAGGGCTTCCATCAGCTGGTCGATGACGCCCTCGACCCCCAGACCCGGCGCACGCTGGTCAGGGCCCTGAGCGTGGCGGAGGCGGCCATCCGGCCGCCTCCGTGGTTCTGACCCCAGCGCTCGACCCCAAACCTGAGCCCAGCCGCCGCGAAACCCCTACTCCTTGGGCGCGAACGACCCCCCGCCGCCGAACAGCTCGCGCTCGGCCTCCTCGCGGGACATCGTGCCCCCGGCGCCCGCTAGCACCGGCTCGCCGGCGGCCTCTGCCTCGGCGATCTCGCGCTGGCGGGCGAGCCAGTACTCGGGGATCGCCTCGGGCTTGATGCGGACCTGCACGTTGCGGTACCGCGACATGCCCGTGCCGGCCGGGATCAGCTTGCCGATGATCACGTTCTCCTTCAGCCCGAGCAGCCCGTCGGAGCGCCCGGCGATCGCCGCCTCGGTCAGCACCCGCGTGGTCTCCTGGAACGACGCCGCCGACAGCCATGAATCCGTCGCCAGCGACGCCTTGGTGATCCCGAGCAGCTGCGGCCGCGCGCTCGCCGGCTGGCCACCGTTCTCCACGGTCTCGCGGTTGGCCGCCTCGAACCGACGGCGGTCGATCAGGTCGCCGGGCAGGAAGTCCGAGTCACCCGGCTCGATGATCTGCACCTTGCGCAGCATCTGCCGAACTATCAGCTCGATGTGCTTGTCGTGGATCGTCACGCCCTGGCTGCGGTACACCTGCTGGACCTCCTCCACCAGGTGGTTCTGCAGCGCCTGCACACCCTCGATCCGCAGCTTCTCGTGCGGGTTCACCGAACCCTCGGTGAGCTGCTGACCCACGTCGACGGTGTCGCCGTCGCCCACGAGCAGCCGCGCCCGGAACGAGACCTTGTACTGGACCTGGTCACCGTCCTCGGAGGTGACGGTGATACGCCGCTCCTTCTTCTCCTCGTCGTCCTCGAGCTGCACCGTGCCGGGGAGCTCGGTGATCAGCGCCTCACCCTTGGGCTTGCGCGCCTCGAACAGCTCCACGACACGCGGCAGACCGTGAGTGATGTCCTCGCCGGCCACGCCGCCCGTGTGGAACGTCCGCATAGTCAGCTGAGTGCCGGGCTCGCCGATCGACTGCGCGGCCACGATCCCGACCGACTCGCCGATGTCGACGAGGCGTCCGGTGGCGAGGGACCAGCCGTAGCACGCGCGGCACACGCCGTACTCTGCCTCGCAGGTCGTCGCGCTTCGAACGCGGACCACGTCCACGCCGGCCTCGGCGAGCGCCTCGCCGATCGCGTCGGAGATCTCGTCGCCGCGCGAGGCGATCTTCTTCTTGGCGACCTTCACGTCCTCGGCGAGCACCCGTCCGTACAGCGAGGTGTCCAGGTGTGCGCTCGGCTCGCTGGTCCCCTGAGGCGTCTCGTACGAGACCGGTACCGGGATCGAGCGGTCGGTGCCGCAGTCCTCCTCCCGCACGATGAGCTCCTGCGAGACGTCGACCAGGCGCCGCGTGAGATAGCCCGAGTCCGCCGTCCGCAGCGCCGTGTCCGCCAGACCCTTGCGGGCACCGTGGGTCGAGATGAAGTACTCGAGCACCGAAAGGCCCTCGCGGAAGTTCGACTTGATCGGCCGGGGGATGATCTCGCCCTTCGGGTTGGCCACCAGGCCGCGCATGCCCGCGATCTGACGGATCTGCATGATGTTCCCTCGGGCTCCCGAGTTGGCCATCATGTAGATCGGGTTGGTCTTGCCGAACTGGGCCTCCATCGCGTCCTTGACCTCGTCGGTCGCCTGGGTCCAGATCGTGATGAGCTCCTGACGACGCTCGTCGTCGGTGATGATCCCCTTGCGGTACTGAGCCTCGATCTTCGACGCGTCCTTCTCGTGCCGGTCCAGGATCTGTGCCTTGTCCGAGGGAGTGGTGACGTCCTCGATGCCGAGGGTCACGCCCGCCCTCGTCGCGTAGTGGAATCCCACATTCTTCAGGTCGTCCAGGATCTGCTCGACCGTCCCGCGGTCGTAGCGATGCACCGCTGCGTCGACGATCCGACCTACGTCACCCTTGATGAGCGGCCGGTTCACGAACTCCTCGGTGTCCGGGAAGCACGCGTTGAAGATCAGCCGGCCCACCGTGGTCTGCACGAGCGGCACGCGGCCGTTCTCCAGGTCAACGGTCTCGGGCAGCATGTCGGCGGGTACGGCCTTGCCGGGCAGCCGCACCTTGACCACCGTGTGGAGCCGGACCTGGTTGTGGTCGAGCGCCATCAGCGCCTCGTCCACGGAGGAGAAGCGGGGCACCAGCTCATCGTCTTCCACCGGCTCCGGCTCCAGGGTCAGGTAGTAGATGCCCAGCACCATGTCCTGGGTCGGGACGGCGATCGGGCGCCCGTGCGCCGGCGACAGGATGTTGTTCGTCGAGAGCATCAGGATCCGGGCCTCGGCCTGCGCCTCGGCCGACAGCGGCACGTGGACGGCCATCTGGTCGCCGTCGAAGTCCGCGTTGAACGCCGTGCAGACCAGCGGGTGGATCTGGATCGCCTTGCCCTCGACGAGCACCGGCTCGAACGCCTGGATGCCCAGGCGGTGGAGCGTGGGCGCCCGGTTCAGGAGCACCGGGTGCTCACGGATGACCTCCTCGAGCACGTCCCAGACCTGCGGGCGGGCCCGCTCGACCATGCGCTTGGCGCTCTTGATGTTCTGCGCGAGCGCCTGGTCCACGAGCCGCTTCATCACGAAGGGCTTGAACAGCTCGAGCGCCATCTGCTTGGGCAGCCCGCACTGGTGCAGGCGGAGCTCCGGGCCGACCACGATGACCGAGCGGCCCGAGTAGTCCACCCGCTTGCCGAGGAGGTTCTGGCGGAACCGCCCCTGCTTGCCCTTGAGCATGTCCGAGAGCGACTTCAGCGGCCGGTTGCCCGGACCGGTCACAGGGCGCCCGCGGCGGCCGTTGTCGAACAGCGCGTCGACGGCCTCCTGCAGCATCCGCTTCTCGTTGTTCACGATGATCTCGGGCGCCTGCAGGTCGAGCAGCCGCTTCAGCCGGTTGTTCCGGTTGATCACGCGGCGGTACAGGTCGTTCAGGTCG
>DATEDE010000108.1:0-5845 GCA_035286545.1 Actinomycetota bacterium
TTCCTCTCCGACCGCCATCGAGACCGAGCGCCCGCCGATAGCATCCTCGATCGCGTCCATCCACGGAGCCGGGACGATCTCGAACGCGAGGGTCGGCGAGGAGTCCGTCTCGTTCAACGGATCCTGCGCCAGCCAGCGCACGCGGAGGCGCACGACGCCGATGTCGGCGAACCCGAAGCACGGGGCGGCTAGAGCGCTCGAGAGCGGGTCCAGCGTCAGCTGTTCGATCGTCACCCAGGTGCCCTCGATCCGGCGCTGGAGGTCCGCGATCTGACCGGGCCGCGCCGGCTGGACAGACGCGTAGACGTCGACGCAGGAGCCGACCGACCCCGGACCCGCCACGACCGAGGCGTCAACGAAGGCCCGGACCCGGACGAGCACCTCCTCGCTCGTCGCCGCGGGACATGCGTCCGAGGACGAGGCGCTGCCGCGATACCGGCCCGTGTGCGGCTGGATCTGCTGGATCGACACCGTGCCCGCGGCGGATGTGGTCCCTGAGCCGACCGTGGCGAACCCGGCCGAGTCCGCGGGACGCCACTCGAGCATCACGGTCCGTCCCTCGAGGCACGCGGCCTCCCCGTCCAGGACCACCGCCAGCGTGACGGCCTCGCCGAACTCCACGAGCAGATCGGAGGCCGAGACCTGAAGGGTCGTCGTGCCCGCACTAGCGGGGACCGACGCCAGCAGGGTCCCCAGCAGGACCAGGGCCAACGCGAAGGCGCGGAGCGGGCGGACGGGCGGGCGCGATGACATGCGGAGCGCCATCCTCCCTCCGCCGGGTGGGGCGGACAAGCGGTTCAGGACGGATCGCGGTCGGGTCCGGGGAGCGCGATCCGGAAGGAAGCGCCGCCGCCAGGCCGATCCTGGATCCAGGCGCGGCCGCGGTGGAGCTCGGCGAAGCGCGCGACGAGGGAGAGCCCTATGCCCGAACCCTTCGCCCCGGGGTCGCCCTTGCGGAACGGCTCGAACAGCGCCTCCTTCATGTCGTCGGGGATCCCGGGACCGTCGTCGTCCACGCAGATGAGAGCTCCACCATCATGGGGGAGCACCTTGACCCAAACCCGCGTTCCGACCGGCGTGTGCCGCGACGCGTTCACGAGGAGGTTCTCGACCATGCGCTCCACCTTCGGAGCGTCTACGAGAGCGACGACGGGCCGGGCCACCACGTCGAACTCTCGGCCCTCCAGGGCGTCGGTCTCGTGAAGCAGCGACGTGACGAGCTGCCCGACGTCGACGGGGTAGCGGATCGGCTCCAAGATCCCCCGGCCCAGGCGTTCGAGGTCCAGCAGGTCCGAGAGCAGTCCGTCCATCCGCTTGGCCCGCGTGGTCATCCCGTCCAGGAGCTCGCGCGCCTCGGCCTCCGGCAGGTCGGGGCGCCGCAGCGCCGCCGCCGCGCCCAGCACGGCGGTCAGCGGTCCCTTCAGGTCGTGCGAGAGCGTGTGCAGCAGCGTGTTCTTCAGGTCGTCGAGCGCCCGCAGCTGCTCTGCTTGACCATGTTCGCGCGCGACCGCGTCCTCGAGCTCGGCTTCGGCCTCCTTCAGGGCAGTGATGTCGAAGATGAACCCCTGCGAGTACGACGCGGTCCCTTCCTCGTCCGTGATCACGACGCCGACGTCGCGGACCCACACGATCCGCCCGTCGCGATGCACGATCCGGTATACCTCGTCGAAGGGCTCCCCCGTCTCCGCGTGGCGCGCCTCGGCCGCGCGGCAGCGCTCGACGTCGTCGGGGTGGACCAGACGCCCGAGCCACAGATCCGGGTCCTCGCTCCAGTCCTGCTTCGCGTAGCCGAACAGCGCCTCGGTCTGGGGGCTCGTGTAGACGTTCGTGGCCCGCTCGTTGAGTTCGTCGATGTAGACGAGGCACGGCAGGCTCTCGACCAAACTGCGGTAGCGGAGCTCGGCGCGCTGGGCCTGCTGTTCGGCCTCCTTCTCTGCCGTGATGTCGAACATCACGCCCTGCCAGAAGGTGCCGCCGTCTCGCTCGAGGATCACCGCGTCGTCGCGGAACCAGTGGAGCTTGCCGCCGCGGTCGAACATCCGGTACTCGGCGTGGAAGGGTCGCTTGGTGACCTCGGCCACCCGCTCGGCGGCCATCACCATGGCGCGGTCGGCCGGGTGCCGGAGTCGGCGCCAGAGCTCCGGGTCGGCGAGGAACTCCTGCGGCGCGTGGCCGAGGATCCTGGCCGCCTGCGGGCTGACGTACGTGGTCCGTTGTCCGCCCGGTGTCACGGCGTCGTGGACCTCGGTGTACGTGATCGCCGGGATCTGTTCGACGAGCGTGCGGTAGTCGACCGTGCCCTCGTGCAGGGCACGGACCTCCGCCGGCATCTGAGGTTCGCTTATGGCCACGCCGCCTCCCGACCTGGGACCACCCAGTGGGGTAGTCATCGGCTCGCCCGGGCGTTGGCTTGACGCCGCCTCTGGGGGACACCCTTGTGCACACGGTGGTCCAGGAGCGCCCGTCGGCCGTGGGGTTCGGGTGACAGCCCGGCCGAGGCAGGACAGACTGTCTCGGTGAGCCACGTCGACTACCGTGCGCGCCCTCAGCTCTCCAACCCGGTGATGATCTGCGCGTTCGGAGGCTGGAACGACGGCGGCGAGGCCGCGACGACGGCGGCTCGAGCGCTCCGCTCCCAGTGGGGCGCCCGGCGCTTCGCGGAGATCGATCCCGAGGAGTTCTACGACTTCCAGGTGCACCGGCCGACCGTGCGGCTGATCGACGGCACGACCCGGAGCATCGACTGGCCGAGCAACCGCTTCTTCTCGGCCCGCGTGAACGACCGGGACGCGATCGTGTTCGTCGGCGTCGAGCCGAACGCGCGCTGGCGCAGCTACTGCGAGGCGATCCTGCAGGTGTGTTCAGACCTCGAGGTCGAGCTGCTCGTCACGCTGGGAGCGTTCCTCGCCGACGTGCCGCACACCCGTCCCGCCCCGATCAACGCCGCGAGCGAGGATCAGGCGTGGCTCGAGCATCCGGACGTCGTGCCCGCGCGCTACGAGGGCCCGACGGGGATCGTCGGCGCGCTGAACGCCGCCGCCGCCAGGGCGGGCGTGCCCGCTCTGGCGCTGTGGGCGGCGGCGCCGCACTACCTCCCTCAGTCGCGGAACCCCAAGGTGGCGCTCGGGCTGCTCGAGGCGCTCCGCGACCTCACCGGTCTTGAGGTCGACACCGGGGAGATCGAGCTATCGGCTCGGATGTTCGAGCGTGAGGTGACCGAGGCGATCGAGGAGGACGGCAACCTGGCCGGCTACGTCCGCCGGTTGGAGGAGGCGGCCGAGTCGATGGGCGAAGACGACGCATCGATCGAGGTGCCCAGCGGCGAAGACCTGGCCGCGGAGCTCGAGCGGTACCTTCGCGAGCACGACGGCTCCTCCGAGGACTGAGCTGGAGGGAAGACCCGGCGATGAGGGCGATGGTGCTCGAGGCGCCGGGTCGTCCGCTGGAGCCACGCGACCTGCCCGATCCCGAACCCGGTCCCGGTGAGGTGCTCGTCGACGTGCGGGCGTGTGCCGTGTGTCGCACCGATCTCCACATCCTGGACGGCGACCTGCCGGACCCGAAGGTGCCGCTCGTCCCGGGGCACCAGGTGGTTGGGACCGTCGTCGCGACGGGTGGAGCGGTCGAGGGTGTGCAGCTCGGAGACGTCGTCGGGGTGCCTTGGCTCGGCCGCACATGTGGAACGTGCGTGTACTGCACGACGGGCCGCGAGAACCTCTGCCCCGACGCCCGCTTCACGGGATACCACATGGACGGCGGATTCGCCGAGCGCCTCGTCGCCGATGCCCGGTTCTGCCTCCCGGTGCCGTCCGGGTTCGAGCCGGCCGACGCGGCGCCGCTGCTGTGCGCCGGCCTGATCGGGTACCGGGCGCTGCGGTTCACCGAGCAGGCTCACAGGGTGGGGCTGTACGGGTTCGGGAACGCCGCGAGGCTGGTGGCCCAGGTCGCGCTCCACCAGGGGCGCGAGGTGTTCGCGTTCACCCGCCCCGGTGACACCGGTACGCAGCGCCTGGCGCTCGAGCGTGGGTGCGCGTGGGCGGGCGACTCGACGAAGGCTCCGCCGCAGCCGCTCGACGCGGCGGTCGTGTTCGCTGCGGTCGGTGACCTCGTGCCGCTGGCCCTCGCCGCGGTCGCGCCCGGCGGCTCGGTGGTTTGTGCCGAGATCCACATGAGCGACATCCCCTCGTTCGCGTACGACCTCCTTTGGCGTGAGCGTGTCCTCCGCTCGGTCGCGAACCTGACCCGCGCCGACGGCGTCGAGCTCCTGGCGCTGGCCGCGGAGGTCCCGCTCCGCACCGATCCCATCATGTTCGGGCTGGAGCGGGCGAACGAGGCCGTGGCGGCCGCGCGCGGCGGCGCCCCGGCCACGCCCGTGCTCATGCCCGCCTGACCTGGGGGGTTGCGCCGGGCGGGCACGTCGGCGCACCATGGGCGGGCTCTCCAGAGGAGGAACGGTCGATGCTCGAGGCGTACATGCTCATCCAGGTAGACGCAGGCGCGGGCGCCAAGGTCCGGCACGAGATCACCAGCATCTCGGCGGTCCGCATCGCGCACTCGGTCACCGGCCCCTACGATCTGGTTGCGCGTGTCCAGGTCGAGGACATGGACGCGCTCGGCGCGCTCCTTTCCGACATCCAGACGATCCCGGGGCTGCTCCGAACCCTCACGTGCATCGTGAAGGGGATGGCCCGGGGCAATTGATCCCGAGGGAGCGCCGGCCCGGGCCGACCGGCCACCCCGGGGCGGGGCGTCGGTCCCTGTCACGTGATCGAGCGCTCGCGCAGCCTGTCCCGAGGAGGAACAGATGCTCGAAGCGTTCGTGCTCGTGCAGACCGATGTCAGAACCGGGGCGAAGGTGGCGAGGGAGATCGACAGCGTTGCCGGCGTCCGGCGAAGTCACTGCGTGACCGGACCCTACGACGTGGTCGCCAGGACCTCGACCGAGGACCTCGAGGCGCTCGGCAGGCTGGTCGACGAGATCCAGAAGATCCCCGGTGTGACGCGCACGCTCACCTGCCCGGTGATCAGGGTCTGAGCTCCCCCTCGCCGCGCGCGGGCTCCGGGCCGTTCATCGCAGGGGGGCGAGGACCTCGCCGAACGACCGGATCGACCGCTCGGTGATCGGGCTCACGACCAGGATGACCTCGTCGGCGCCGGCGTCGGCGAGCGCGCGGAGCCGGTCCGCCATCGCCGAGGCCGATCCCTGGATCGGCGAGACGTTGTCCGGGACTAGACGTTCGCGGGCCTCGCCGTCCAGCACGACGAGTGCGCACGCCGAGCGCGTGACCTCGGCCGGGTCCCGTTCGACGTCGCGCGCGCGGGCCGACACGCGATCGTTCAAGGCGGCGAACCCCTCGGGGGTGTTGCCGTAGTCCTCGAACCACGTGTTCCACGCGTCGACGTGAGGGAGCGCGGCGCGCAGGAGCCGGTCGCCGTTGGAGCCGACCATCAGGGGTACCCGCCGGGCCGGTGTCGGCAGCAGGACGGCGTCCTCCACGCGATGGAACCGCCCCTGCGCGGTAACGCGCTCGCCGTCGAGCAAACGTCGGATCACGTCGAAAGCCTCCTCGAAACGGGAGGCCCGCCGGTCGTATTCGATGCCGAACGCGTCGAACTCGGCCCGGTTCCAACCGGCGCCGATCCCCAGGACGAACCGGCCGCCGCTGATCTCGTCGATCGTCGCCGCCATCCGCGCGAGGATGCCGGGTGGGTGGAACGCCGCGCAGGCCACGAGCGGGCCCAGGTGCACCCTCTCGGTCTCGGCAGCGAGTGCCGACAGCGTCGTCCACGCGTCCCAGGGGCCGCGCTCGGGACGGTCGTCGCCGCGGTACAGAAGGTGGTCGCC
>DATEDE010000109.1:0-4082 GCA_035286545.1 Actinomycetota bacterium
CTCGGGGCGCCCGAAGCCGACCTCGCACCGCTCGCCCGCCGCGCCGCCGAGCGGCTCTCGTCCGCCGGACGCCGGGCCTTCCTGAGGGATGACATGGGTGCTGCAGCGGGACTGCTGTCCCGTTCCCGCGCGCTGTGCGCATCCGATGACCCGATGGTTCCCGAGTTGTCGTGGCGCCTCGGGGTCGCGCTGGTGGAGACGGGCAGGCTCGAGGAGGCGCAGCAAGTGCTGGACGAAGGCCTACGCGTCGCCGGGTCACCGGAGACGGTCGCTGGGTGGCGGCTCCGGCTCGAGCGCGCGGACCTGGACTTCTGGCGTGACCCGGAGGTGCGGAGCACGACCGAGCTCGAGGACCTCGCCGACGCCGCGATCGCCGCCTGCGGTGAGCTCGAGGACTGGGCCACCGTGGCGCGCGCCTACCGTCTGAAAGGTGATGCCCTCGGGCGCCGCGGCGCCCAGGCGGCGGCGCTCATGGCCTATGAAGAGGGGCAGCGGCTCGCTCTGAGGGTGGGCGACGAGCGCGAGGCCAACGAACGGGCCAACCTCGGGATCGTGATCGGGCCGCTACCGGTGGAGCGCTGCATCGAGTTCACCAAGCGGCGGCTGGAGGGGGCGGAGCGTGAGAACCCCGAGGACCACAGCCAGCTAGGCCTCGCCCTCGCGATGGCCGGCAGTTTCGAGGAATCGCGTGCCGCGTTCGACGTGGCTCTGTCCCGGGCGCACGAGCTCGGAGCCGAGTGGAAGCTCGCTTCGATCGCGATGTACCACGCGGCGGCCCTGCTGATCGAGGATCGGGCGGCCGAGGCCGAGGCAGCGCTGCGGCCCGCGGTCGAATCGCTCCAGCGGATGGGGGAGAAGAGCCAATTCTCCACGGCGATCGCGCTGCTGGCCGAGGCGCTGTACCGGCAGGGCAAGCTCGACGAGGCGATGTTGGCGACGCTCGCGAGCGAAGGATCTACGGCGCCCGACGATCTCGCTTCGCAGATGGCTTGGCGGGGGGTGCGGGCCAAGGTGCTCGCGGCCCGCGGCGATCTGCGCGAGGCAGAATCGCTCGGGCGTTCCGCGGTCGTGTTCGCTGACCGCACGGACATGCTCAGCTTCGCGGCCGACGCCCACGTCGACCTCGCGATCGTGCTAGCCACGCAGGGGACCGCGGAAGCGATCGGGGAGCTCGAACGCGCGCTCGCCCTCTACCGAGAGAAGGGGAACGTGGTGTCGGCGGCTCGCGCGGGGTCCAAGCTGCGCGAGCTGCGAGCGCCGGTGTCGGCTTCGGGCAACTGATGGCCCGGATGGTGCCCTTCCCGATGCTCCCCACCGAAAGCACCGCCGAGCGCCGCCTGTACGAGGGGTTCCTGGAGCAGCTAGACGAGGCCTTCGTCGTGTACCACTCGGTCGACTGGGTGATAGCCGGCCGAAACGGGCCCGATGAGGGCGAGGCCGACTTCGTGATCGCGCACCCCGAGCTCGGCGTCCTGGTGCTCGAAGCCAAGGGTGGCCGCCTCGACTTTGACCCTGCAACGCGCCGGTGGACCCAGACCGGTCACTCGGGCACCCACCGGCTGGACGAGGATCCCTTCCATCAGGCCAAGGGCGCGATGCACTCCCTGGTGCGGATCCTGGAGGGCAGGCCCGGATGGGACCGCTGGCGACCGAGCTACGGCTACGGCCTCGCCCTGCCCGACGGGCGATACGAGAAGGCCGCGCATCCCGGCGCTCCCGTCGAGCTAGTTATCGATCGCGACGACCTGCACCGCCTGGCTGAAGGGGTGCGGCGCGTGATGGCGTCCTGGATGCGACCCGACCGGCGGTTCGGCGCGGAGGGCATGGACGAGCTAGCCGAAGCGCTGGGGTTCCGCGTCGAGGTCCGCGTGCCGCTGAAGCTGCGTTTCGACGAGGAGGACCGCAAGATCGTCGAGCTGACGCAGGATCAGGCGTGGGTGCTGTCGTTCGTGGTCAAGCGCCGTCGAGCCGCGGTGACCGGGCCGGCGGGAAGCGGCAAGACCCTGCTCGCGATCTCGGTCGCCAAGCGCTTGGCCGCGTCCGGGCACCGCGTGCTGCTCACCTGCTTCAACAAGCGCCTGGGTGACCACCTTCGCGCCTCGGTCGACGGGATCGCTCGGATCGAGGTGGCGCACTTCCATCAGCTCTGCGCGGAGCTGGCCCGCGAGGCGGGCGTCCAGCTGCCGGCCGAGCCCGAGGCGGGGCCGAGCTCTCCGTACTTCGAGCACAAGCTCCCCGAGGCGCTCGCCGAGGCCGCCGCGCGGCTCGGCCCGAGGTTCGACGCGATGGTCGTGGACGAGGGCCAGGACATGCTTGGATGGTGGTGGCCCGCGCTGCTGGCGCTGCACACCGAGCCGGACGATGGCCTGCTGTACGTGTTCGCCGATGACCACCAGAACCTGTACGGCGGTGAGCTCCCGATCCCCGAGGAGGACCGCGTTGGTCCGATCCCGCACAACCTGCGGAACACGAAGCAGATCGGCGAGTTCGTCTCGGTCTTCTACGGGGGCCCTAGCGAGCCGGTCGCGCGCGGCCCCGACGGCGATCCGGTCCAGATCCTGGGGTACGAGGACGACGCGGGGCTCGCGCGGCTGCTCGCGGTCGTGCTGACGAACCTCACCGAGGAGGAGGGCATCCCGCCCGAGGACATCGCGGTGCTCACGCCCTCGGGGTCGAACAAGAGCCGCCTGCGAGCGCTCGGCTCGGTGAATGGGTTCCGCCTGTCCGAGACCGTGGAGCCCGGCACCGTCCTCGCGACGAGCGTCCACGCCTTCAAGGGACTCGAGCGTCCGGTGGTGATCCTGGCCGAGCTGGGAGACAAGCACCTCGAGGACCTGAACCGCTACCTGTACGTCGGCGGCTCGAGGGCTCGGAACCACCTCATCGTGCTGGCGTCCGAGCCCGTGGCGCGCGAGCTCCGGCGTCTCACCGGCCTGACCGGCTCCTGACGGCGCTCAGGGGAGGAGCTCGAACGCCTCGACGTGGCGTGGGCGGACCATCGAGAAGTCTCGCCGATCCAGTGTCGCGATCCGCGTCTCCTTGAACCTCTCGGCCATCGCGATCGTCGTGGCATCCACGTAGCCGAGCCGAGCATCGCGGTACGTCTCGACGAGCTCCAGCGCGCGTCGCCGGTCCGCAGCGTTCGGCGCCTCGATGGCGAAGGTGCCCTCGCCGAGGGAGCGGAGGAATGCGATCTCGGCCTCGATGCCGATGTGACGAGAGATGAGCCAGTCGGTCTCCACCACCACGGGCTCCGGGACTGTCTTCGGGTCGGGGAGGGAGAAGACGGCCGCCGCGCCTCGGTGATCCGGGTCGTCGCGGTTGGCGAGCGCGACCAGGATCCCGGTATCGACGATCACGAGCGCAGGTCGCTGGCTATGGCTTCGGGCAGGAGCTCCTCGGCGCGGGCCGCAAGGTTGGGAGTCCGGCTCCTGCCAACGCCGGTGAACGAAGGGAGCTTCGGAGGTGGCTGACCGGCTAGATAGGCCTCGAGCGCCTCGCGGACGATCGCCGAGACCGGGCGGTCGTGGGCGCGGGCCTGGGTCCGCAGCCGCCGGGCAAGCTCGGTCGGCAGTGTCACCGTCGTTCGCTCAGAACCTGTCTCGCGCTCTTGTGGCTCGGCCGGCTGTGTCTGGCTCATATGCATATGCATCATACGCATATCGTGCTCGAGGTCAACCCGGGCGGAAGCCGAAGGCATTCGCGGCCGCCCTCAGCGGGGCGAGGGGTACGCTCGCGCCCATGAGCTCATCTGCCGACACCGGCTTCTTCGGACCGCACAGCGTTTCCTGGCAGGTCCACCGAGAGGTCACGGTTCTGTTCGGCGGCGCGCGGGCCGTGCTGATGCAGGCGGCGCATCCGCTGGTGATCGCGGGCGCACGCGAGACAGGTTTCTACGAGCGGAACCCGTGGCGTCGCCTCCAGCGCACGCTGATCCTCACCTACACGATCACGTTCGGGACGAAGGAGGAGGCCCGCGCAGCGGCAGATCGGATCAACGAGATCCACGCACGGATCAAGGGCGTGGACGAAGTGACCGGCCTGCCGTACGACGCGCTCGATCCCGAGTTGCTGCTGTACGT
>DATEDE010000110.1:0-3755 GCA_035286545.1 Actinomycetota bacterium
CGATCCACGCCGAGCTCCGCGTCGACGGGGAGCGCGTCTGGGTGCTCGAGCTGGCCGCCCGTTCCATCGGCGGGCTGTGCTCACGCTCGCTCCGGTTCGGGATCGGGGTCAGCCTCGAGGAGCTCATCCTTCGTCACGCGCTCGGCCTTCCCGCGGACGACCTGGCCAGGGAGTCGGCCGCCTCCGGAGTGATGATGCTCCCCATCCCCAGGGCAGGCGTGCTCGAGGGGGTCCGCGGGCAGGAGGAGGCCCGAGCCGTGCCCGGTATCGCCGGGCTCGAGATCACGATCGCATCCGGCCGGGCGGTGCAGCCGCTCCCGGAGGGCGACCGGTATCTCGGCTTCCTGTTCGCGCGGGCTGGCACACCGGAGGAGGTCGAGGGCGCGCTGCGCGCGGCGCACAGCCGGCTCGAGATCGTAATCGATGGTGCAGGGTCGATGAGGTGAGGATCGGCGCGGCGCTCTCGACCGACCCCGATCCGGCCAAGGCCACGGCGGCGGCCGCGGAGGAAGCCCTCTCCCGGATCGGCGGAGCCGAGGTCTCGCTGGCCTTGGTGGTCACCTCCCGGCACCACGCTGCTTCCACCGAAGTCGCCTCGGAGACAGTTCGCATCAAGGCCGGGCCCGAGCGGGTCATCGGCTGCGTCGCGGAGACGGTGGTGGGCGGCGACCGCGAGGTCGAGGACGGCCCGGCCGTCGCGGTGTGGCTGGCCTGCCTCCCCGAACCGGTCGAGACCTTCCACATGGAGTTCGTCCGCACCTCGGAGGGGGGCGTGTTCGGGGGGTACCGCTTCGAGGAGGCTGGGCCCGGCCCGTACCTGCTTATCGGCGACCCCTTCTCGTTCCCCGCCGACCTACTGCTCGAGCATGTGAACGAGCGGTTCCCCGGTACGGTCGTGATGGGCGGGATGGCGAGCGGCGGGATGGGGTCCGGCGAGACCCGGCTGTTCCTGGACGACCGCGTGGTGGACACCGGCGCCGTCGGGGCCCGGATCCCCGGGACCCTGATCCGCGCTCTCGTCTCCCAGGGATGCCGCCCCATCGGCAACGTCTACACCGTGACGCGGACAGAGCGGAACGTCGTCCACGAGCTCGGAGGTCGGCCGCCCCTGGAGCGACTGCAGGAACTCGTGGCAACGCTCTCACCCCGGGATCGCGAGCTGGTGAGCCGGGGCCTCCACGTGGGTCGCGTCATCGACGAGTACAAGGCCGAGCCCGAGCGCGGGGACTTCCTGATCCGGGGTGTCAGGGGGGTGGACCCGCAGAGCGGGGCACTCGCGGTCGCGGACAGGATCGAGGTCGGAGAGACCATCCAGTTCCACGTGCGGGACGCGGCAACCGCGGACGAGGATCTCCGCACCCTCCTGCAGCGGGAGGCGGAGCCGGCGACCGGGGCCCTGCTGTTCACCTGCAACGGGAGGGGGTCACGCCTGTTCTCGTCCCCGGATCACGACGCATCGCTCGTTTCGGAGAAGCTCGGGGGCCTTCCGCTTGCGGGATTCAACTGCGCGGGCGAGATCGGGCCGGTCGGCGGGAAGAACTTCCTGCACGGCTTCACCGCGTCGATCGCCCTGTTCGTCGAGGCCTGATTAACCCCGGTCTTCGCGGGGCCGGCATTGCACAGGCGGCGTTGACGCCCGCCAAGGTCAACATGCTGGTCGAACGCGGGATGAACGATCACAGCCTGCTCGACATGGCCGACCGTTTCGGGGGGACGGGGGCACGTTCTTCGCTTCATCGAGTACATGGACGTAGACACGACCAACGGCTGGTGAAGACGCGGATCACGGGAGGGCCCGGGGGATGCGCAGGCGGACCTCGGTGCCGCGGCCGGGCTCGCTCTGGATGACCGCGACGCCGCCGTTGCGCTCCAGGCGGCCTCGATCGACTCGGCGATCCCGTGGATCCTCGAGCCCAGGTATGGGGTCGGCGGACGTTCATCCTCACGGCGTGCTTGGACGCCCAGTAGAAGTTCCTCGGAAACTTGCCCCCGGTGTGACGCTGTTCACAGCACACGCGAACGCGTGTTCGTAGGGTTCTCGCATGAGCACGCTCCGCTCCTCGCTGGAGGAGCTCCGCGCCGAAGACCTGCGGTTCGCCGGTGACGATGCCCTCGTCGGCGACCTCGCCGAGCTCGAGCGCGCATCCGGTTCGCTCGAGGTCGAACGCGGGCGCAGGATCGCCGAGATCGAGCGCCGGCAGGTCCACCGGCTCGACGGTCACCTCTCGGTCGCGTCGTGGCTCACCGCGCGCTTCCGGTTGGCGTGGTCGACCGCGGTGAGGCAGGTCCGGCAGGCCCGGGCGCTCGAGGCGATGCCGCTCGCGCGGGAGGCCCTCGCCGAGGGCGACCTGTCGCGCTCGGCCGTGGACGTGCTGGTCGCGGCCCGCGAGTCGAACATCGAGGCGTTCGGACGGGACGAGGGCTCGCTCGTCGAGGCCGCGCGCACGATGCCGTACGCCGAGCTCCGGCGGGTCGCCGCCTACTGGCGCGAGGCCGTCGAGCCCGCGCGCTTCGAGCGCGAGCACGAGCATCGCAACGCGATGCGCCGGCTGTACGTGTCGCCGATGCTCGACGGCATGGTGCGAGTGGACGGCGACCTGGACCCGGAGACGGGCCAGACGTTGATCACGGCGCTGCGCAGCGTGCAGGACGCCGAGACGCGTCGCGGCCCCGATGTGCGTTCGGCGGCCCAGAGGCGCGCCGACGCGCTCGGCGAGATCTGCCGCCGGTGGCTCGACGGGTCGAACCGGCCGGTCGTCGCCGGGGAGCGTCCGCACGTGACCGTGACGGTGGACCTAGAGTCGCTCGAGCGCCGGGCCGGCCGTAGGTGTGAGCTCGAGGATGCGGGCCCGATCCCCGCGGAGGCCGCGCGTCGGTTGGCGTGCGACGCGTCGGTCGCGCGGGTGATCACGTCCGGCCGTTCTGAGCCGCTCGACGTGGGCCGGCGAACGCCGGTCGTGCCGTCGGCCCTGCGGCGCGCCGTGGTCGTTCGGGACGGGCGCTGCCGGTTCCCTTCGTGCGACCGGCCGCAGGCGTGGTGCGACGCGCACCACGTCGTGCACTGGGCCGACGGCGGGCCGACGTCGCTCGACAACCTCGTGCTGCTGTGCCGGCCTCACCACCGGGCAGTGCACAGCGGGTTCAGGATAGAGATGGTGGACGGCCGCCCGGTCTTCCGACGACCGGACGGGTCGCCGCTCGAGGATCGGGCGCCGCCGCACGTGTTGCGGTAGCCGTAGGCGGTAGTCGTAGCCAGGGTCGTCTGGGCAGGGAGGCTCACGCCGGAGGCGCCGGGAACGTGGCCCGAAGATCCGAGATCGCGCTATCGACCACCGCGGCGCGCGTCTCACCGCCCTGCATCCGCTGCTGGACGTTCATCCCGAGGAGGAACGTCGCGAGCGGAGTCACCTTGCGCTCCACGCCGTGGGCGACGTCCCGGGCGACCTGCAGGAGGCGTTCGACCTCGGTCTCGGACAACGGTTCGGCTCCCAGCGCTCCGGCGAGTTCGTCTATCCATCCCATCCTGATCGATCCTTCCTCTCGTAGCGGACGTGTTCGCCGACAGCCTAGTCAGCCCCGGCCTCGGCAGCGCTGGCACAGACCCTCGGTCGTGGCCAGCACGGCGGGGTCCAGGAGCGGGCGGAGACGGTCGAGCATCGCGGTCGGCGCGACCGGCTCACCGCAGCGGCGGCACCGGGCGACCGGCGATCGCTTGAGCGGCTCGGCTCCCCGTCCGAGCTCCTCGAGGTCGACGC
>DATEDE010000111.1:0-2480 GCA_035286545.1 Actinomycetota bacterium
CTGCGGGCCGCCACGGCGGCTGCGATGTCTTCGGGGCGAAGCGTGAAGTCGGTGCCGGCGAGAGGGATGCCCGTGATGAGCGAGGACTCGAGCGTGAGCGCCCGCAAGTCCTCGGCTTCGAGGTCGTGGACGTCGTTCTTGCCGCACGCACGCGCCATCATCTGCATCTCCATGGTCATCGACTGGAGGAAGTTGAACACCCGGTCGGCGGCTTCGTCGACGTCGAGCCGGTCCATGAGCGCGGGGTCCTGCGTCGTGATCCCGACCGGACACCGGCCCGTATGGCAGTGGTGGCAGTACCCGGGCTTGGTCCCGAGGTCCTCGTAGTCCTCCTCGTACAGGGGTGCGTTGCAGTTCAGCGCGATCATCGCCGCCGTCCCGATCGAGACGGCGTCCGCGCCGAGGGCAAGCGCCTTGGCCGCGTCCACGCCACCCTTGATCCCGCCCGAGATGATCACCTGGACCTCGCCGACCGCCTTCAGCTCCTCCAACGCGCGCATCGCCTCGCAGAGGGCGGACAGCGTCGGGATCCCGGTGTGGTCGAGCAGCACGTCCGGCGAGGCGCCGGTGCCACCCTCCATCCCGTCGATCACCAGGACGTCCGCCCCGGCCTTGACAGCGAGCGGCACGTCATCGGACACGCGGGAGGCGCCCATCTTCACGTAGACCGGCACCTTCCACTGCGTCGCCTCGCGGACCTCCTCGATCTTGAGCTGCAGGTCATCGGGTCCGATGAAGTCGGGGTGCCGCACCGGTGAGCGCTGGTCGACCCCCTTCGGAAGCGTGCGCTGGTCGGCGATGGTGTCGGAGACCTTCGCGCCCAGGAGCAGGCCGCCCGTACCGGGCTTCGCCCCCTGGCCGACCACGATCTCGATCGCCTGGGCCATCTTCATGTGGTCCGGGTCGAAGCCGTACCGCGACGGGAGGACCTGGTAGACCATGACCTCGACCTCACGGCGCTCCTCGACGCACATCCCGCCGTCGCCGGTGGTGGTCGAGATCCCGGCGCGTTTCGCCGCCCGTCCGAGCGCGGTCTTCGCGTTGGCCGAGAGCGCGCCGTAGGACATCCCGGCGATCGTGATCGGGCGATCGAGCACGACGGGGTTCTCGGCGAAGCGCGTGCCGAGCGTAGTTTCCGTCGAGCACTTCTCCCGGTACCCCTCGAGCGGGACCCGGGACAAGGTGCACGGCACGAAGGACAGGTCGTCGAAGCTCGGCACCTTCCTGTGCGCCGAGAAACCCTGGATCCGGTACCGACCGAGCTCGCTCTTCGTCTGGATGTCCTCGATCGCGTGCCGAGGCCACACCGGGGACTCGCGGAGCATCGGGAGCCGGCCGCCGCGGTCGACTGGTTCGGTCATGGGGTCCTCCCTAGAGCGCCGACTTCCACAGCTCGGGCTCCTTCGTCGAGAAGTTCCAGAGCTTGCGGCCCGAGAGGATCTTCGTGAAGTCGAACGCGTCTGCGTCGATGTCGAGCGGCCCGAGCAGCTCCTTCAACATCGCGCGGTCCTCGTCCGTCACCTCCTCGATCACCGCGTCGGCGCCGCGCGAGGCGACCGAGCCGCCGACGAAGATCGTCCCCTCGTACATCGAGTCGCCGAGACCGTCGGCGGCGTCGCCGCAAACGACGATCGTGCCGCGCTGCATCATGAACCCGCTCATGTAGCCGACGCTTCCCCCGACGACGAGTGCGCCGCCCTTCATGGCTATCCCGGCCCTGGCGGCGGTATCGCCCGCCACGTACACCATGCCCCCGCGGATCGAGGCCGCCACACCGGATCCGGCCTGCCCGTGGACCTCGATCCGGCCGTCCATCATGCACTCGCCCAGGCCCCATCCCGCGTTCCCGCTCACCACGACGTGGGCGCCCGTGTTCATGCCGGCCGTGTACCACCCGGTCGAACCCTCGAAGACGACCTTCGCATCGGTTCGGAGCGCGACGGCGAGCGAGTGACGGCCAGCGGGGTGCTGCACGTGCACCTCGCGAGCCCCACCGGTGATCGCGTCGCGGATCGCGTCGTTGACATCGCGCGTGGGCAGGCCCTCGGCGTCGACGGTCGCGAGATCGGTCACCTGAGCCACCATCGCACCTCCTTGGCCTGCATCTCCCTGGGAACCAGGGCCGGGTCGGGGAACACGGCGCGGATCGAGATCTCCTCCGATGCGAGCACGACCTTCTCTTCGTCTTCGGCGTACAGGAGGGGCTTCATCGCGAACTGGTCGCGGGCCAGCCCGATCCCGTTCGCGGTGGAGATGAGGTACGCGAACGTCCCGTCCAGGTCCTCGACCGAGGCCCGCAGCGCCTCGTCGAGGGAGATGCCCGCGTGGAGCTTGTCGGCAACGTAGACCGCGATCACCTCCGAGTCGTTGCCCGTCGCGAAGCGGTGCCCCTTCTGCTGGAGGCGCCGGCGGAGCTTGTGGTAGTTCGTGATCTGCCCGTTGTGGACCACCGAGACGTCGGGGAACGGCCGCGCCCAGAA
>DATEDE010000112.1:0-13509 GCA_035286545.1 Actinomycetota bacterium
GCGGCCGGGCGAGCCCTCACGATCACAGGCGGCCACGGTCACAGCATCGGCCTCGCACGCGAGGTCGATGGTCCCGACGCCGTGCGGCGGGCCGTCCGTGAGGAGATCCGCGCCGGAGCCACCGCCATCAAGCTCATCGCGACGGGCGGGGTGCTCACGCCCGGTATCTCCGCCGACTTCACAGCGTTCACGCAGGAAGAGCTCGACGCCGCGGTCGACGAGGCACGGAAGTGGGGACGTGTCGTCGCCGCCCACGCGATCGGGTCGACTGGCATCCTTCAAGCCGTGCGTGCCGGCGTCGATTCGATCGAGCACGGCTCGCTGATGGACGCGGCGGGTGCCCGGCTCATGAAGGAACGAGGGACGTTCCAGGTGCCGACGATCTCGGCTCTGGTCGGGATCGTCGAGCACGCCGACGAGGTGCCCGGCTACGCGGTCGAGAAGGCGCGAGAGGTGACCGCGACAGCGCGGGAGGCGTTCAGGCGATCGGTGCGGACCGGTGTTCGGGTCGCGTGCGGCACGGACGCCGGGACGCCGTTCAACCCGCACGGGAACACGACCGAGGAGCTCGTCCGGATGGTCGAGTGGGGGATGACGCCCCTCCAGGCCATGCGCTCGGCGACCTCCAACGCTGCCGAGCTGCTGCGGCTCCCCCAGGTGGGTGTGGTCGCGCCCGGCTCGGCTGCGGACATGGTCCTGTTCGACGCGAACCCGCTCGAGGAGATCGATACGGTGCGCAAGCCTGCGGCGGTCTGGAAGGCGGGCGAGCTGGTCGCAGGCGCGGCGGGCTAAGCCGCCGACTCCGCGGCCTCGGGGAACGCGTACACCTGCTCCACAGAGTCGCACGGGTTCCCGCGCCCGAAATGCACCCGCATCTCGGTCAGGTCCGACACCCACCAGAAGCACGTGGCGGAGCGTGTGGCCGATCGCTCCGGGTGGCGGCACAGGCTGTCGGGCTCCGTCTCGTGGTCCGAGAGGAACGTTCGCATCGTATCGGCGGTGATGGTCCCGGGCTCGGTCGCGGCGAGGAGCTCGGCCGCGCGCGCGTACCGCGTCGACGAATGCGGCACGTAGTCGGGGTCGCCCTCGTATCGCAGCATCCGCTCGCACACGTAGTGGTTCGTGTGGACGAGGTGGCCGCGTTCGTCGACCGAGGTTAGCTCGGCGTCGGTGGCCGAGCCCTCGACGTTCACGACCTCGCCGCTCGAGGCCACGAGCACCTGGTTGTAGCTCGAGGCGCGGTCGTGGCGGAGCGCCTCGCCGACGGCCATCTCCATCGTCGGCTGCCGGAGCATCGAGCGGTACTGCACGGCACGGGGGATGCCCACCTTCTCGTCCAGCGGCGCGAGCTCGTTCCCGGCCATCGTGATGCCGGCGTCGTTCCACCCGCACGAGAGCCACAGGTCGTTGCCTAGGGTGAACGCGGTCGGCTCGCCGGCGATCGCCCACTCGATCGCGACCAGGCCCTCCTGGAAGGCGCGGCTCATGTCGTTGTTGTGCGCCGCGAGGACCCTGCCGTCCGCCGTTGCCGGTGGGACGGCCACCAGGTCGGTGCACATTCCCTGCAGCTGACGTGCGTAGGGCTCGTACCAGATCTCCTCGACCATGGCGGCGAACAACGCGAGGGGGTCGACCTCGGCGGAGTCGGCCGCGCCCTCGAGCTCGTCGGCGAACCACGGGTAGGCCGCGGCGGTCACTTCCAGGTACTCGTCCGCGAACGCGAGCTGCTCGGAGCGGGTTCGGCCGAGCGGGATCTTCTCGTCCGAGAACGCGGCCGCTCGACGGATCGTCGGAGCGCGGGCCAGGCCTATCTGCTCGCCCACCTCCCGATGGGTGCCGCGTACCCGCAGGACCGGGATCGGTTCGGGTGTCATCCCCCCGATGCTAGTCGAGTCCCGCGTGCGCTGGGCCTCCATCGCCCCGAGCTAGACCCTCAGTGTTAGACCCTCAGTGATGGTCAGGCACCTGCGTAGGTGCCTGCAGCTCGTGGGCGATCGAGTCTGCCCAGACGCGTATCAGTTCGAGATCCCGGAAGTCCTGCCCCCGGCCCTGCTTGACCATCGAGGACGCGATGGATCCCTTCGCTCGCTCCGGGTCGATCCGGCCGCCGAAGGTCGCGTGGCCTCGGAACCGTAGATCGCCGATCCACGACTCGACCTTCCTCGGCAGCGGGTAGGTCTTCTCCTCGGCGCTGTGGTCCAGCGGCCCGCTCTGGAACAACCACAGGTCGCGCTCGGCCAGCTCGCGCCGGAACCGACGGATGAAGGCCAGTGCGTCGCGCCGCCAGCGCATAATGTAGGTCGCGCTGCCGAGTACCACCGCGCGGTACGGCACCAGCGAACGCACGTCGCGGGCTGGGGCCGTGTCCACGAGCAACTCCGCCTGCCGAAGGCGTTCGGCGATCGCCTCTCCGATCTCGGCCGTCGAGCCCATCTTGCTCGCGGTCGCCACCAGGATCCGTTCACCGTCCATGTCTCCCCTCCTGGCTCTCCGGCCCACGATGACCCCACGCGAGAGACCGCGCTGGTGCCGGGGGTCCACAGGCCGGGGGGCCGGTTGGGTCGGACCGTTCGCGCCGCCGCCCCTACACTCGATCCATGCGTCGCCCGCCCCCGATCCTCGGCGCCGTCCTGATCCTCGCCCTCGCGGCGGTTGCCTGCGCGACGTCGGAGCCCGCCTCGAGCGCGACCGGACCCGGATCGACGCCGGACCTTGCGAGCCCCGCCGACCCGCCCACCGCGGGGGCGACCGGGCCCGCGGGGGTGACCGCACTCGAGGGACCTACGCGCGTCCCCGAGATCATTCGATTCGAGACGCCCCTGGTCGGCGGCGGCACGCTCCGCGGCGCGGAGCTAGCTGGCGCGCCGGTCGCGCTGTGGTTCTGGGCGCCCTGGTGAAGGACGTGCCAGGCGGAGACCCCCCTGGTCGCGCAGGTGGCGCGAGACTACGGAGACCGGATCGGGTTCCTGGGCGTCGCCGCCCACGACTCGGTCGAGGCGATGGCGAACTTCGTCGACCGGTTCGGCGTGGGTCACCTGCCGCACGCCGCCGACCCCGACGCGGTCCTGTGGGAGCGCTTCGGCGTGCCGTATCAGCCCGCCTGGGTCTTCGTGGACTCGTCCGGGGAGGCGGTCCGGGTCCTAGGCCCGCTCCCCGAGCAGGATCTGATCTCGATCCTCGAGGACCTCGCGCGGGACCGCCTACCTACCTAGCCCCGCCGGTCGTGTCGTACCCCCTGCCTAGCCTGGGTTCGACAGGAGGAGGTCCCCATGACACAGCTCGGATACGCGGTGCTCGGCCTGGCGCTGGGCGTCGCGCTCGGCGCGGTCGCGGTTGCTGCCTGGCGCCGCAGGACGCCGATTGCCTCGGAGCGGCTCGAGGCGCGCCTTGAGGTCCAGTCGGCCGAGCTGCGCCGGCTCGCGGATGCGGCGGCCACGAGAGAGGGGTCGGCGGAGTCCGTGCGCGTTGACCTCGCGGGGGCACGTCGCGCGCTCGAGTCCCTGGCCGTCCGCGAGGAGGAGAGGCGCGGGCGCGAGCGCGAGCACGGTGAGGTGGTCCGTCGCCTGTCCGTCGTGCTGGCCGGCGGCCCGTCCAAGGGCCGCGCGGGGGAGAACGTCCTACGCGAGCATCTGGCCGAGCTTCCGCCCGGCATGCTCGTCACCGACTTCAGGGTCAACGGCCGCGTCGTCGAGTTCGGCCTGCTGCTTCCGGACGGGCGCCGCCTCCCCGTGGACTCCAAGTGGTCGGCGCTCGCGGAGCTCGAGGCGCTCGAGGCGACCACCGATCCTGCGCAGCGCGATGTGCTGGCCCGCGAGGTCGAGAAACAGGTGGCGCTTCGAGCGCGGGAGGTGGCGCAGTACCTCGACCCCTCGCTAACCGCACCCGTCGCGGTCGCGGCGATCCCCGATGCGGCGTACGCCGTCCTCCGACGGGCGCACGCGGATGCGTTCGGTCGGGGCGTGGTGATAGTGCCCTACTCAACGGCGCTGCCGGTCCTGCTGTTCCTCTACAGCCTCGCCGGCCGCTTCGGCGACGCGGGGGACGCCCAGGCCTGCCTGGCCGAGGTGGCCGTCCTGGTCGACGCGATCGAGGGCGTGCTCGAGAACAAGATCGCCAAGGCCGGCACGATGATCTCCAACGGCACCGAGGAGATGCGCTCGTCCCTCGGCAAGGCGCGGGCGTCCGTGGCCCGGGGCCGGAACCCTCAGGTCGACGCCGAGCCCGGCGAGGGCATCCTGCGCGCCGTCCCGTAAGCGCGACCCCGGCCCGCCCCCGGCCTACGACCTCCGGCTCCGAACCCTGCCCGACCGGCGGTTGTCGATGTCCATGCACTTCCTGCATGATTACCCGTCATGCAGGCACGGACGAGCGTGGCCGTGATAGGCGCATCCGGGTACTCAGGGGGCGAGCTCGTACGCCTGCTCCTCGGCCATCCCTCCGCGGCCGTGACCCGCGTCGGCGGGGCGTCGTCGGCCGGCTCGAAGCTCGGTGAGGTCCACCCTCACCTGCTGGGCAGCCCCGCCGCCGAACTCGTGCTTGAACCGGCAGAGGAGATCGAAGGTGTGGACGTGGCGTTCCTGGCGTTGCCGCACGGTAGAAGCGCCGAGCTCGCGCCGATGCTGCTGGACGCCGGGACACGGGTGATCGACCTCGCAGGCGACTTCCGGCTGCCAGCGTCCGCATACCCCGAGTGGTACGGGTTCGAGCACCCTGCGCCGGCATGGCTCGGAAAGGCCGTCTACGGCCTGCCAGAGCTCTTCCGCGACCAGGTCTCCGGCGCCGAGCTCGTCGCGAACCCGGGCTGCTACCCGACCCCGGTGGCGCTGGGGCTCTCGCCGCTGATGCTCGCGGGCCTGCTCGGGCCGGGTCCGATCATCGTCGACGGCAAGACGGGGCTCTCCGGTGCCGGCCGAGCCGCGACCGAGGCGCTGTCCTATTCGGCCACCGAAGAGAGCGTGCGCCCGTACCGGTTCCCCGCCCACCAGCACACGCCGGAGATGGAGCGCTCGCTGGAGCTCGCCACGGGGTCGGCGCCGAACGTGTCGTTCGTGCCGCACCTCGTGCCGTCGGTCCGGGGGGTGCTGATCACGGCTTACGCACGGGCGGCCGCGGGCTCCACGACCGCGACGCTCACCGACGCGCTCGCGGCCGCTTACGCCGCGGAGCCGTTCGTGCGCGTCCTGCCTGCCGGCGGCATGGTCGACACCAAACGCACGCGGGGCACGAACGTCGTCGAGCTCCAGGCCGTCGTGGACCCGCGGA
Source organism: Actinomycetota bacterium (assembly GCA_035286545.1). Classification (GTDB taxonomy): domain Bacteria; phylum Actinomycetota; class UBA4738; order UBA4738; family HRBIN12; genus DASSJM01. The sequence goes on from DATEDE010000112.1 coordinate 5,263, forward strand.
CCGGGACGGCGGTCGTCGCGGGCGCGCTCGACAACCTCGTGAAGGGCGCCGCCGGCCAGGCGATCCAGAACCTGAACCTGATGCTCGGCGTCGACGAGACGACGGCGCTGCCGACCACGGCGGTGTACCCGTGAGCGTGACCTTCCCGCGGGGGTTCCGGGCGAACGGCCTGACCGCCGGGCTGAAGCCCTCGGGCAACCCCGACCTCGCGCTGCTCGTGGCGGATGCTCCGGCGAGTGTCGCCGGGCTGTTCACCACGAACGCGTTCGCGGCTTGGCCGGTGCGTCTGTGCCGCGAACGCCTGGCGGGCGGCTCGGCGCGGGCGGTGATCATCAACAGCGGGCAGGCAAACGCCGGCACCGGCCCCGAGGGCGAAGGCGACGCGCTCGCGGAGACCGACGCCGCGGCCGGGCTCTTGAGTTTGGATCCGGCGGAGGTCCTCGGCTGCTCGACCGGCGTGATCGGCGAGAGGATCCACCTCGACGAGCTCCGGGCCGCGTTGCCGGGACTAGTGGAAGGACTCTCGGCCGACGGCGGAGACGCGTTCGCCCGCGCGATCATGACGACCGACACCGTCGACAAGCAGGCGAGCGCCGAGCGCGGGGGCTTCCGTGTGGGAGGCGCGGCCAAGGGCGTCGGGATGATCTCGCCCAACCTGGCCACGATGCTCGTCTTCCTCACCACCGACGCGCCGGTGCCGCCGGCCGCGCTGCACGAGCTCGCGCTGTCCACGCTCGAGGAACCTTTCGAGTCGCTCACGGTGGACGCGAGCACCAGCACGAACGACACCGTCCTGCTGCTCGCGAGCGGCGCGGCGGGCGGGGACCGCGTGACGCCGAGCTCGCCGGCGTGGGCGGATCTGTCGGGCGCCCTCGCCGAGGTGGCCGAGTCGCTCCTGTCCCAGCTCGCGCACGACGCCGAGGGCGTGACCCACGTCCTGCTGATCGAGGTCGAGGGCGCTGCCTCCACCGCGGACGCCCGCGTCGTCGCGAAGGCGGTGGCCGAGTCGCCGCTCGTGAAGACGGCCGCGTTCGGTGGCGACCCGAACCCAGGCCGGATCCTGCAGGCCGTCGGCTCGTCGGGCGCGCCGTTCGCGCCGGACGACGTGACCGCGTGGATCGGCGACGTCCGGGTGATCGAGGCCGGGCACATAGCGCGCTCGTACTTCGACGGCGACGGCGAGACCGCGCGCGCAGAGATGAAGGAGCCCGAGATCCGGATCCGCGTCTCGCTGGGCCACGGGCCCGGCCGGAGCCGCGCCGTGGGGTGCGACCTGTCCTACGAGTACGTGCGGATCAACGGGGAGTACACGACGTGACGCCGTCCGAGCTCCCGCCGCAGATCCGTGAGCGCACCGTCGCGAAGGCCCGAACGCTGATCGAGGCCCTGCCGTTCATGCAGGAGCACCATGGCAAGGTCGTCGTGATCAAGTACGGCGGCGCCGCGATGGAGCGGGCGCCGCTGTCGCGCTCGTTCGCCCAGGACGTGTCGCTGCTGCAGCACGCGGGGATCCACCCGGTGATCGTGCACGGCGGCGGACCACAGGTGAGCGAGGTCTCGCAGCGCCTGGGCCTCGAGCCCCGGTTCGTGGACGGTGTGCGCGTGACCGACGAGGCCACTCTAGAGGTCGCCACGATGGTCCTGGCCGGCAGCGTCAACACGCGGATCGTCTCGAGGCTCGTTGCGGGCGACGTCCCAGCGGTCGGCCTGTCCGGTGTGGACGGCGGGCTCACTATCGCCGAGCGGCGCACCGAACCGGACCTCGGGCTCGTCGGCGAGATCGTCCGCGTCGACGGGGGACTGCTCCGCACGCTGATCGCGAGGGGTTTCGTGCCGGTGATCGCGTCGATCGCGGCGGGCCTCGACGGCGCCACCTACAACGTGAACGCCGACGTGATGGCGGCCGAGCTCGCCGTCGGCCTGGATGCCGAGAAGCTCGTCTACATGAACGATGTTCCCGGCGTGATCGGGACGAGCGGCGACCTGCTCACCGAGCTCGGCGTGCAGCAGGTGCTCGACCTGCTCGCGCACCCCGACGCAGTGGGCGGCGGCATGATCCCCAAGCTCGAGAGCGCCGTGCGGGCGCTGAAGGCCGGGGTCCCGCGCGTGCACCTGCTCGACGGGCGCGTGGAGCACGCACTCGTGCTCGAGCTGTTCACGCCCGAAGGCGTCGGCACGATGATCGTGCTAGATGCACCCGGGGTCGGGGGAGCCTCGTGAACCGCAACGGCGGGGCGCTGAAGTCCAAGCGTCAGCAGGCGATCCTCTCGCTGGTGGGGCGCGAGCGTCTAGGCAGCCAGGAGGAGATCCGCTCCCGGCTCTCTTCGCTGGGGCTCGATGCGACGCAATCCACGATCAGCCGCGACGTCGAGGAGCTCGGCTTGGCCCGGATCCACGACGCGGACGGAACGAGGTACGTGATCCCGGGAGAGGCGGGGGTCTCGCCGCCCGCGACGATGCTGCGGCACGCCCTTGCCGAGTTCGCGCTCTCGTTCACCAGGGGCGCGGGCGAGCTGCTCGTGATCCGCACCCCGCCCGGTGCCGCGAGCGCGCTGGGCGAGGTGCTCGACCGTTCGAGCCTGCCCGACATCGCCGGCACGATCGCCGGCGACAACACGATCCTTGTCGTCCCGAGTGAGGGCTCGACCTCCCGCTCGGTCGAACGGGTCCTGAGCGGACTGATGGAGGGCTGATGGAACGCGCCGTGCTCGCCTATTCGGGGGGACTCGACACCTCGGTCACGATCCGCTGGCTCGCCGAGCAGGGGTTCGAGGTTCACGCCGTCGCCGTCGACGTGGGCCAGCAGGAGGACTTCGGCCAGATCCGACGACGCGGCGAGCTCGCGGGCGCTGCCAGCGTCCGCGTCATCGACGCCGTCGACCGCTTCGCCGCGGAGTTCCTAACGTGCGCGATCAAGGCGAACGGCCTGTACGAGGGCAAGTACCCGATGGTGAGCGGAATCGCCCGTCCGCTCATCGCCGACGAGGTCATCAAGGCGGCGCGCGAGGTCGGCGCGGGGGTCGTCGCGCACGGATGTACCGGCAAGGGGAACGACCAGGTGCGGTTCGAGGTGTCGTTCGGGGTGCTCGCGCCGGATCTGCGGGTCCTGGCGCCGATCCGCGACCCCGGGATCCCGCGCGGGAAGGCGATCGCTCTCGCCGCCGAGTGGGGCATCCCGATCTCGACCGTTGCGACCGCCTACTCGATCGACGAGAACCTGTGGGGTCGCACCGCCGAGTGCGGCCCGCTCGAGGATCCCTGGGTCGCTCCGCCCGAGGACGCGTTCGAGCGCACCGCCGCGCCCGGCGCTCGACCGCAGGAGCCTGCCGAGATCGTGGTGGCGTTCGAGCGCGGGGTGCCCGAGGCGCTCGACGGCACGCCCACGCCGCTGCCCGAGCTGATACGCGCGGTCGACGCGCTCGGTGGCCGGTACGGGTTCGGGCGGGTGGACATGATCGAGAACCGCCGCGTGGGCATAAAGAGCCGCGAGCTCTACGAGGTGCCGGGCGCGCTCGCGCTCATCGCGGCGCACCGCTCGATCGAGGACCTCACGCTCGAGCGTGAGGTCGCGCACCACAAGCCCGGCCTCGAGCAGCGGTGGGCAGACCTCGTCTACGACGGCCTGTGGTTCAGCCCGCTGCGCCAGGCGATCGACGCATACGTCGACGCGACGCAGGACCACGTGACCGGCGAGGTGCGCCTGCGGTTCTCGCCCGGTGAGTGCACCGTCGTCGGTCGCCGTTCGGAGCGGTCCCTGTACGACCTGTCGCTCGCGACCTACGGCAGCGAGGACGCCTTCGACCATCGCCACGCGGAAGGCTTCGTGAAGCTGTGGGGCCTCCCGGTGAAGGTGTGGTCGTCGAAGCAGGGGGGCCCACGAGCGTGACCGACACGCCGCTTTGGTCCGGGCGGTTCGCGAAGCCCCCGGCGCCCGAGGCAGAGGCACTCGACCGCTCCCTCGGGTTCGACGTGCGGCTCGCGCCGCAGGACGTCGAGGCATCGGTCGCGCACGTCCGCGCGCTGGAGGACGCGGGCCTCGTCACCGCAGAGGAGGCCGGGCAGCTCGAGAAGGCCCTGCGCGAGGTGGGCGCCGAGATCGCGTCCGGCACGTTCGCCTTCCACCCGGCCGACGAGGACGTGCACTCGGCGATCGAGCGCGGCGTCACCGACCGGCTCGGGGACCTCGGGGCGAAGCTCCACGCCGGACGCTCGCGCAACGACCTGGTGATGACCGACCTCCGCCTGTGGCTGCTCGCGGCCTCGTCGAGGATCGAGGAGAGGATCATCCGTGTCGTCCGCGCGCTGACGAGTCACGCGCGTGACCACGCCGAGACCGTGATGCCCGGTACGACGCACGCGCGGTTCGCGCAGCCGGTCACTCTCGGGCACCACCTGCTCGCGCACGCCTGGGCCCTGCTGCGCGATCGCGAGCGCCTCGCGCAGTGGTCGGCGCGGACGAGCACGTCGCCGCTCGGGGCGGGTGCGCTCGGCACTTCGACGCTCGGGCTCGACCCCGCGCGCACGGCGGAGCGCCTGGGGTTCGCGCGCGCGTTCGAGAACTCGATCGATGCGGTGTCCGACCGCGACGCGGTGCAGGAGTTCCTCGCGGTCGCCGCGATCTGCGGGACGCACGTCTCTCGCCTGGCCGCCGACGTCGCGCGCTTCACGGACGAGGCGCTCGGCTGGGCGAGCTTGGACGATGCGTATGCCACCGGCTCGAGCATGATGCCGAACAAGCGGAACCCCGATGTCGCCGAGCTCGCTCGCGCCAAGGCCGGTCGGCTCCTCGGCGACCTCGTCGGACTAACGTCGACCCTGCAGGGTCTGCCGCTCGGGTACCACCGCGACCTGCAGGAGGACAAGGAGCCGGCGTTCGACGCCGCCGACACGCTCGAGTCGGTCCTGGCGGCACTCGCGGGTTGCGTCGAGACGCTGACGTTCGACCCAGAGGCGATGCGCGAGGCCGCGCTCGCCGAGGGCCTGTACGCGACCGACCTCGCGGAGGCGCTCGTCCGCTCTGGCGTTCCCTTCCGCGAGGCGCACCGCCGCGTGGGCGAGCTGCTCCGGCGGCTCGAGGCCGAGGCGCGCACCCTCCGAACGCTTGCGCCGGACGAGTGGGCGGACCTCGGGATCCCGGACGGTGCCGTCCTGCTCGACGCGGACCGCGCCGTCGACGCCCGCTCCGCCTCCGGCGGCCCGTCGCCCGAGAGCGTTAGGGCGCAAGTTGCTGCGATCGAGGGCGCGCTAGGCGCGTAGCGATCATCCGGTCGGCGCATGACGGCTGGGCGCACGTCGTGATCGAGCGCTTGGGACGTGACGGCACCGCACCCCCGGCGCCGCGCACGGGTCGACCGGATAGCCTCTTGCTGCCATCGACCCAAGGAGATGACCGTGGCTTATGACCCGAGCATCCGTGTGATCAAGGCGAGCGAGCAGGACGGGCTCGCATGGGAGGAGATCCCCACCGAACCCGGTGACCCGAACGCGCCGGGGGAGGAGGTCGTGAGCTTCCGCGCCGGCGACGCGATGTTCAGCTTCGGCCTGTGGCGCCGCGTCCCGGAGACCGGCCCGATGAACCTGCCGTACCACGAGATCGCCGTGATCATCGAGGGCGAAGTGGAGGTCACCGAGGAGGACGGGACCGTCCACCAGGTGGGCCCGGGCGACGTCCTGATCACGCCGAAGGGCTCGAAGGCCACGTGGAAGGCCCTGTCACCGGTCAAGAAGTTCTGGACGATCTACAAGGAACCGTAGGGCTCAGCGGGCTCAGGTCGCCGACGCCGAGGGGGAGGCTCCGAGGAGCCTCCCCCTCGGCCCGGAGCGGCTAGAGCGCCGTCACCACACCGCACGCCAGCCGCGGCCCCGCGTCGCCGGTCGCGAGCGTCGTCGCGTCTGGATCCGGGTCGTACCGATCCACGGGGATGTTCGCGTAGTTGTCCGGGTTCGCATGAACGATGACCGCGCTCCCGTCCGCGTCGAACAGGTCCGCGATCGCGTACCGGTCCGTCCGGAACCGCGCCCACCCGTTGCCGTCGGCGTTCACGAGCACCACCGGCATGTCGGCGGCGTGCCCCGGGTGGGACAACGACGCCGGGTTGAAGTGCCCACCCGCGGACGTGAAGTCCGGCGCGGTGCACGTCCCGATCGCGTGCACGTGGAACCCGTGGAACCCGGGCGTGAGGCCCGCCACCTTGACCCTCACCTCGACCTTCCCGTGGTCGCCGCCGGCGAAGGTGACCGTGCCCACCTCGGCACCGGTGCCGTCGAGCACCACCGCCTCGGCCTGCGGCGACGGCCCGCTGTGCGCCGAGACGCTTAGCGACCCGGCGACGACGGCCACGAGCGCCGCCCCCGCGAGCAGGACCCATCTGATGCTATTCCTCGTCATCCCGCCTCCTTCCCCTCTGTGACAGGACGCGCGGATCGTCCCGCGGCCCCGCGCGGAGGGCGAGGGTGGAGGCAGGCCACGGGAGGCGGGTGACACCACGAAGGGTTGACGCTCGGCAGGTTGGACCGTACGGTTCGAGTCAAACTAGTTCTACCTGAACTATACCGGGAGGCGAAGGGATGCGGGACAGCAAGGCGAAAGCCCCTGACACCGCCTACGGCGTGCTGGGGATGCTCACCTTCGGGGAGATGTCGGGCTACGACTTGTCCAAGGCGATCGAGGGCTCGATCGGGTTCTTCTGGGCGCCGGCGAAGAGCCAGCTCTACGCCGAGCTGCGACGCCTGGTCGAGCTCGGGTGGGCCCGCGAGCGCGAGGTCGAGCAGACCGACCGCCCCGACAAGCGGATCTACACGATCACACCAGCGGGGGAGGAGGCGCTTCGGTCCTGGCTGAGTACGCCGCCGGTCGAGATCGACCCGATCAAGAGCCCGTTCCTGCTGCGGCTGTTCTTCGGGCACCTCGCGGGGGCCGATGCCGTGCGCGGTCTGGTGACCGAGCACCGCAGGCAGGCCGAGGAGCTGCTCGAGACGTTCGGGCAGATCGAGACGCACCTGCTCGAGCAGGCCGGGCCGCTTCCCCCGTACCTGACGCTGACCTACGGCATGTCCTACGCGCGGAGCGTCGTGGATTGGTGTGACCGCGCGCTGGAGGACCTGGACGAGGGGATGACGGTTCCACGAGTGAAGGAAGGGGCGCGATGAACGCCGAACGCATCACCAGCGAGGTCGCGGTCGAGGTCCACGACCTCGTGAAGGAGTTCCCGTCACCGGACGGGGGCACGCTCACAGCGGTCGACCACGTTTCGTTCGACGTGCACCGGGGGGAGGTGTTCGGGTTCCTCGGGCCGAACGGAGCCGGCAAGACGACCACGCTCGAGATCGTCGAGGGCCTCACGCCGCCGACGTCGGGACGCACTAGCGTCCTCGGGTCGGACTCGGTCGCGGATCGCGACGCGATGAAGAACCGGATCGGCGTGCAGCTGCAGTCGAGCGCGTACTTCCAGTACCTCACGCTCGAGGAGATCCTCAACCTGTTCGGCTCCTTCTACGAGCGCGCGCTGCCGCCGGAGGAGCTGCTCGACAAGGTCGGACTGGTGGACAAGCGGAAGTCGCTCGTGGGCCACCTCTCGGGCGGGCAGGCACAGCGGTTCTCGATAGTCGCGGCGATGGTGAACGATCCCGACGTCTTGTTCCTGGACGAGCCGACGACGGGGTTGGACCCACAGGCCCGGCGGAACCTGTGGGACCTGATCGAGCACATCAACCACGTCGAGGGGAAGACGATCGTGATGACCACCCACTACATGGAGGAGGCACAGGTCCTCTGCGACCGGGTGGCGATCATCGACCGGGGCAAGATCCAGGCGCTCGACGCGCCGCTGGGCCTGATACACCAGCTCCCGGCCGCCTACCGGATCGCCTTCGCGACCTCGTCGGACCTGAACGAGAACGACCTGAAGGCCCTGCCGGGCGTCGAGAGCGTCACTCCCGTAGTGCTCGGCGGCTTCACCTTCGAGCTCGCGGTGGCCCGGGCCAGTGACACGCTCCCGGCGTTCCTGGACTGGGCGAAGGAGAACGACGTGCAGGTGGACGACGTGCAGGTCGTCCCGGCCACGCTCGAGGACGTCTTCCTGTCCCTGACGGGACGGAGCCTGAGGGAGTGAGGGACATGAAGAAGCTGTTCGGTGCCAGCGCCAAGATGCTCTACCGCGACAAGCAGGCCCTGTTCTGGGCGCTCGCGTTCCCGGTGATCTTCGCGGTCGTGTTCGGGCTGTTCGACTTCGAGCAGACGCCCGAGGT
>DATEDE010000113.1:0-4619 GCA_035286545.1 Actinomycetota bacterium
CGACGCCCCGAGCCCTCGGCGATGGTAGCACCACCGTTTGGTTCTGCCGATACCCAACCTTCCCGGAACAGGGCTCCGCGTCAGCGGATGCCGCTGTCGACGGGGACATCGACCTCGACCTCGGCTCCAGGCTCGACGGAGACCTCGACGGGCCCAGCCGAGCGAGCCGGGTCGTCGTCAAGCACGACCTTCAGCGTGTAGTCCCCGCCCGCGACCCTCATCGAGAATCGGCCCTGCTCATCGGAGACGGCGGTCGCCGCCACGTCCCCATAGGAACCGACCGCCTTCACCTCGATCCCGGGGAGCGGCTGGTCCGGACATGGGCTCGCCTCGGTCTCGACCGGACACATCGGTCCGAGGAGCACCGTGCCGGCGATCGTGCCGAGCCCGCTGCCGTCCGACCCGGGCGCCGTCTCGCCACACGAGGCAAGGAGCAGGAGAAGGAGCGGGAGGGCAAGGAGCCGCCTCATGGCCATGGGACGCGCGGAACCCGGCCGGCGTTCCTCAGAGGTCGCGGTAGGCCTCCGGCCGGAGCAGCCCCACGTAGGGGAGGTTCCTGAAGTTCTCGGAGAAGTCCAAGCCGTAGCCGACCACGAACTCCGGCGGGATCTCGAAACCCACGTACTTCACGTCCAGGTGCACGCGTTGGATCCCCGTCTTCTTCAGCAGAGCGCATACCTCCAGGCTTGCGGGGCGGCGGCCGCGAAGGTTCTTGAGCAGGTAGTTGAGCGTCAGCCCCGAGTCCACGATGTCCTCGATCAGCAGGACGTCGCGCCCCTCTAGGTCGTGGTCGAGATCCTTGAGGATCCGCACGACGCCCGAGGTCTTCGTCGCGGCCCCGTAGGAGGCCACGGCCATGAAGTCGACCTCGAGCGGTAGCCGGATGTGACGCGAGAGGTCCGCCATCATCACGAAGGCGCCCTTCAGCACGCCGATCAGCAGGGGCTCGCAGCCCGCGTAATCACGCGTGATCTGCTCGCCCAGCTCCTTGAGCTTGTCCTGGATCTCACGCTCGGAGATCAGGACGCGCTCGATGTCCTTGTCGTGCTCGTCGGCCACGACGGACCGTTCGACGGCATCCTCGAGATCGGACAGTGCGACCCGGCCTTCCATCTCGCCCCCCTTCACACCCGGCTCTCGGGGGAAGTGCGAGAGAGCGAAAGGTACACCCGCTCCCGCCGAGCCTTCAATCCCGAGATCAGGTCCCGTCGGCGGCCCGGGCGACCCTCGGCCAGGTCCAGGACCGCATCGACGTCGGCGAGCGTTGCGGGCGAGCCGCTGCGGAAGATCGCGCGCTCCACCAGCCGGCGCGCGATCGGCGGAGGGACCGAGCGGAGGGCGGCCACCCGGAGACGGACCTCGTCCTGGCTCTCCTCCACGACGTCGTCCCAGCGCTCGAGCATCTGGCGCGCGAGCTCCTCGTCGTCCTCGAGCGCGCGGCGGGCGGTCCGGGCGAGCGGCTCGCGGACCCCTCGGCCCGTGGCCCGTTCGAGCGCCGGGATCGCCTCGAGCCGCAGCGCCCCACGCAGGAACCGGGGGTCCTCGTTCATCGGGTCCCGCCGCGGGCGCAGGCGCAGGGCTCGGCAGAACCCCTCGACCTCCTCGCGCGACACGTCAAGGAGCGGCCGCACGTAACGGCCCGTCTTCGGCCGGATCGCGCGCAGGCCGTCTCCCATCAGCGCCCACGCGAGCAGGGTTTCGGCCTGGTCGTCCTGCGTGTGCGCCGTCGCGATCGCCGAGGCGCCCATCTCACGCGCGACCTCCTCGGCGGCAGCGCTGCGCCGATCCCGCGCCCAGGCCTCGATGGATGAGCCACGAGCGGGAGCCTCGGACACCGCGCGGAGATGACAGGGCAGGTCGAGTCGCCGGGCGAGCCGCCGGACGTATGAGGCGTCTTCACCCGAACCCGGACGGAGCCGGTGGTCGAGGTGGAACACCGCGAGCCGCACACGGAACAACCGGCGCAGGTGCGCGAGCGAGTACAGGAGACAGACGGAGTCGGGCCCTCCGGAGCAGGCGACGAGGACCGTGCCGCCGGCCTCGAACATCTCGTGCACGCGGGCCGTCGCCGTGACCCGCTCGAGGACACGGGCGACGGCCGGCGGGCGGCGGGTCAGCGCTCGCCTATCCCCATCGGCGTCACGCCCCCACGACCCGGCTCACCCAGCGCGTCGGCTCGGCGACCTCCTCGCGGATCGGCAGGTAGGCCTCGTCCTGCCAGATCCGGTTGAAGCCGTCCATCCCCGCGAGCTCCACCGTCTTGCGCACGAACCGCTCACCCGCCGTGTACTGCTGCACCTTGGCGTCGAACCCGATCGCCTGCTGGAACGCCTTCTCGACGCCGCCGCGCGAGCGCCGACGCTGCTTCAGCGCGTTGCGCATCCGGTCCAGATCCTGCACGCGTCCGCGCGCGACCTCGTTCATCACGAAGGAGGCGTGGCCCTCGAGCAGGGTCATGAGCGACTGCATCCTGGCGAACATAGCCCTCTGCTCGTCCGTCATCAGGAGGAAGATCCCGTTCGTGCCGCGCCAGTCCGCGCCCGAACGGACCGCCTCGGCCGCGCGTCGGATCTGCGCCAGCATCTCCTTCGTGTCCACCTGGACCGTCTCAAGGTACCCGTCGATCAGCCGCTGGAGGTAGCCACGGAGCCAGGGCGTGCCTCCGAACTGAACACGGTGCGTGACCTCGTGGATCGCGACCCACATGCGGAAATCCCTAGGTGGGAGCGAGAACCGCTGTTCGACCTCGACGAGGTTGGGACCGACGAAGTACAGGAGGCCGTCATCATCTGGCGGCAGGAACGCGTCGTACTGGCCGAGCACCTTGCGCGAGACGTACCCCAGGAGCCCGCCGACCTGCGCGCCCAGCGCCTTGCGTCGGAGGTCGGAGCGCGAGGCGCCCTCGGGCACCAGGCGCTGCGCTAGCGGCTCGAGCAGGCGTTGCAGCCCACGCAGGTTGGCGCTAACCCACTCGCCGCGCGACATCACCCACGGGCGCGAGCGGAACCCACCATCCGCCGAGAGACCGGTGAAGTCGACGATCAGGCCCTCGGCCGTCGGGACGACCTCGGCCAGGTCCTCGCGCATGCGGGCTCGCTCGATCGCCGGGGTCGGTGGCCCAGAGCCGCCCACGCGCCGACCGGCGTCGGCCGCGGTGCCCCAGTCGATGAGCACGGCGGCGCGAGAGCCCATGGACCAGTCGATACCGGCGGCCTCCATTACCGGGCGGGCGCTAGCCCTCGGCCTTCTTGCGGGCGGCGATCATCGCGGCGCGCCGAGCCTGACCCTCGGCGACGCGGCGGTCCGTGCCCTTGTCGAGCAGCTCGGCCAGGACGCGGTCGAACGTCTCCTGGTCGAGGCTGACCTCCTTGTGCTCGCCGGCGGCGGGAGCCGGGCTCGGCGCAGGGGCGGGTATCTCGGCCGTGTCGGTCGCGGGTGGCGGCCCGCCGGGGGAGTCACCGACGGCGGCGTCCGTGCTCGTCGGCGTGGCGGCCGTCGGCGAGCCCCCGGCGGCTCCGCCGCCCGCTCCCGTTGCAGGCGGGGCCACCGCCGGTGCCGAGGCCGCTACCACCGCGGGAGCAGCCGCGAGGGCTGATGCGACGGTCGCCATCGCGACGGCGGGGGGTTCGACGACCAGGGGGGTGCCCGTCACGTTGACGGGGCGGCGGGTGTCTTTGCCGGGTTGGATGCGGGGGGGGCGGACGGTCTTGCGGGCGCCCTCCTCCGTCTGGAAGCGGGGGGCCAGGCGCATGTAGCCGAAGACGATCAGGAGGAGCAGGAGCGCGCCGAGGACGAAGAGGAGGAGGGCCGCGTTGTAGACCCAGCCGCCGTCGTTCAGCGTGGGTGAGGCGGTGGGGTTGACGATGACCTGGGGCAGGGCGGTACGGAGCACGGCGCGGATTCTAGCAACACGGGTCCCGGAACCCGCGAGCTGTGGGGCCGGGTTGGAGCCGGAGAGGGGATTTGAACCCCTGACCTACCACTTACGAGGCGGTTGCTCTGCCAGGCTGAGCTACTCCGGCGGACGGCCCGCAAGTCTACGGAGCCACGCCGGCTGGTGGCACCACCCGCACGGTGGTGGATAGCCCGTTCCGCGCACCGCGCGTGGTCTGCGATGATGCGCCCGATATGGCCGGGAGCAACGGGAACGGGATCGCGCGCGTGATGGTCGGGACCGATCGGTCCCAGACGGCGGAGCGCGCCGTGCAGTGGGCGGCCGACTTCGCCCAGCGCTTCGGTGCCGAGCTGCACATCGTGCAAGTCGTCGTCCCCGCACATCCCACCGATACCGAGTACGGGGCGGCCGAGGTCACGCGTGCACGCGGCGCGGCCGACGAGCTGCAGCTCTACGCCACGGGCGTCGCCGGCGAGCGCGGGAAGGCGCACGTCGTGATCGACGACGACCCGGCTCTCGCGATCGTGCAGGCGAGCGAGGAGCACGAGATCGACGTCCTGGTCGTGGGCAACGCCGGCATGGCCGGGCGCAAGGAATTCTTGCTCGGCAACGTGCCGAACCGGATAAGCCACAACGCGCAGTGCACGGTGATCATCGTGAACACCACCGGCGACGGACAGGTGACGACGACGGTGGCGCGTCCCAGCGGGGTCGTGCGCTCGAG
>DATEDE010000114.1:0-5820 GCA_035286545.1 Actinomycetota bacterium
TGGATGTCGATGTCGGCGCCGGTCATGGCGACGATCTCGTTGATCTTCTTGCCCTTGGGCCCGATCACCTCGCCGATCTTGTCCACGGGGATCTTGATCGTGAGGATCCGCGGCGCCTTCGGGTTGACCTCGGTGCGCGGCACGCCGATCGCGTCCGCCATCACCTCGAGGATCTTCAGGCGGGCCTCCTTGGCCTGGTCCAGCGCACCCACGAGGACGTCGCCGGGCAGCCCGGTGACCTTCATGTCCAGCTGGATCGCGGTCACGAACTCGCTGGTGCCGGCGACCTTGAAGTCCATGTCGCCCAGGGCATCCTCGGCGCCCAGGATGTCCGTGAGCGTCACGAACGTGTCGCCCTCCGCGATCATCCCCATCGCGATGCCCGCGACCGGCGCCTTGATCGGCACGCCCGCGTCCATCAGCGACAGGGTCGATGCGCACACGCTGGCCATCGACGTGGACCCGTTGGAGCCCAGGATGTCCGAGACCAGACGCAGCGCGTAGGGGAACTCCTCCTCCGGCGGGACCACCGGCACGAGTGCCCGCTCCGCGAGCGCGCCGTGACCGATCTCGCGGCGACGGGGCGATCCGATGCGACCCACCTCCCCCGTGGAGAAGGGGGGGAAGTTGTAGTGGTGGATGTAGCGTTTGGTGTCCTCGGGGTCCAGCGTGTCGATCATCTGGGTCATCCGCAGCATGCCGAGCGTGGTCACGTTCAGCGCCTGCGTGTCACCCCGGTTGAACAGGCTCGAGCCGTGCGCGCGCGGGATGATCCCGACCTCGGCCGAGAGCGGCCGCAGATCGCGGGGACCGCGGCCGTCCAGACGGACGCCGTGCTCGATGACCCGGGCGCGCATGACCTTCTTCTGCAGGTCCTTCCACGCCGGCGAGATCTGCGCCGAACGCTCGGCGAACGCCTCTTCACCCCAGGTCTCCAGCAGGTGGGCCTTCAGCTCGTCCTTGATCCGGCTGAGCGCCTCGTCGCGCTCGGCCCGATCCGGAACGATCGCGGCCTCCAGACGCTCCTTCGCGAAGGCCGTGACCGCCGAGAACGTGTCCTCTGTGTAAAGCGGGCGCGGCTCGAAGGCCTTGGGCTTCACGTCCATCTGCGCGACGATCTCGAGCTGGAAGTCGATCAGCTGGTCGATAGCGCGCTTGGCGGCCTCCAGACCCTCGGCGACGACCGCCTCGGTCGGCGCGGTGCCGTTCCCGGACTCGAGCAGCGACCACGTGCTGTCGGGCGCCTCGCCCTCGATCATCAGGATGTCGACCTCGCCGGCGTCGTTGCGCCGGCCCGCGACCACGATGTCGAACGTGGCCTCCTCGACCTGCTGGAAGGTGGGATTGATGACCCACTCGCCGCCGATCAGGCCCAGACGAACCGAGCCGACCGGGCCCTCGAAAGGGATCCCGGAGAGCATCGTTGCCAGGCTCGCCGCGTTCATGCCGGGGATGTCGTAGGGGTTGGCCATGTCCGCGGACAGGACCGTGATCACGACCTGGACCTCGTCCCGGTACCCGTCCTTGAAGCTCGGACGCATCGGGCGATCGGTGAGGCGGGCCGTGAGGATCGCCGTCTCGGACGGCCGCCCCTCCCGGCGGAAGAACCCGCCGGGGATCTTGCCAGCGGCGTACATCCGCTCCTCGACATCGATCGTGAGCGGGAAGAAGTCGATCCCCTCTCGAGGGTTGGCGGTGGTGCATGTGGCTAGCACCTGGGTCTCGCCGTAGGTCACGACGCACGAGCCGCCCGCCTGCATGGCGAGCTTGCCCGACTCGAACGTCAGGGTGTGGCTCCCGAACTCTCGGGAAAGGGTGATGGCCATGGGCCGGTCCTCCTTGGAAGACGGCGCGGCGCGGACGCGCCGCGCGGGTTGTGAGGCGGGCCGGGCCGGTTGTCAGTGGTGAACCGCCGAACCCAGTTCGGAGGCTCGCTACTGAGAACCGACCGCGGGCTTCCCGCCTCTCGGGTCCTTGGGGCTACCGCTTCGCTGCTTGAGCCCTGCTTGATCGGGCTACCGCTTCGCTGCTTGAGCCCCGGGATCGGCGGGTCAGGTCGTTCGCATCCCTCCTACACAGGAGGCGCCTCCTGAGGCGCCTCCCGGGTCTTACCGGCGAAGTCCGAGCTTCGCCACGATGTCTCGGTAGCGGGCGATGTCCTCGCGCCTCAGGTACTCGAGGAGTCGCCGCCGGCGCCCCACCAGCATCAGCAGGCCACGTCTGGACGCGTGGTCCTTCTTGTGGGTCTTCAGATGCTCGGTCAGGTCCGAGATCCGCTTGCTGAGCACGGCGATCTGCACCTCGGCTGATCCGGTGTCGGCGTTCGAACGCCGGTGCTCGGTGATGATCTCGGACTTCTGGGTAGTCGTGAGGGCCATACGGGAGGCAAGGCTACCAGACGCATGGCCGCGAACCTCCTGCTCAGACGCCCCGGCTACCTCAGGATGGGGTGGCCGTCGGAGACGATCTCGGCGGGCATGAGCCTGCCCGTGATCGTTCCGTCCGGACGGACCATCACCCGGGCTACGGCCGTCGTCGCCCCCTCGACCGAGAGCCGGGGCCACACGAAGTTCCCGAGGCCGTAGAAGATCGGCCTGCCCTTGTAGGTGTCCATGGGTTGGAGTCGGTGTGAGTGGTGCCCGAAGATCGCGTCGGCACCCGCGTCGATCATCGAGCGCGCCTCCTCCACCTGGTAGTCCCGCGGCTGGGTGTCGAGCTCGACCCCCCAGTGGATCGTCACCAGCACGAGGTCCGCGCGGGCCTCCGCCTCGGCGATCGCCGCCAGGGCGCGGCTGAACTCGTGGCCCACCGCGGTCCCCGGATGGCCCTTGGCGGCCACCTGCGTCACGGGGTCCAGCACCTCGCCGACGCCGACGATGGCGATGCGCCACCCCTTGACCTCGACGTAGCGGGGCGCATCGGCGTGCGCCGCGTCCTGGCCGGCCCCAACCGGCACCAGGCCGGCCCTGCGGAGGTTCCGGATCGAGTCGAGGAGCCCCTCGGCCCCCTGGTCGTAGCCGTGGTTGTTCGCGAGGTTCGCCACCTCGACACCCGCCTGCAGAGCCTCGTCCAGGGCCTCGGGGTCGCATCGGAACACGAAGGTCTTCGACACGGGCGCCACGATCTCCGTCGAGGGGCACTCGTGGTTGACGATCGTCAGATCGTCGCGCTCGAACAGGCCGTCGAGGCCGCTCCAGGCCCAGGCGTAGCCGTTGGCGCTCAGGGCGGGGATGTAGGACGGGTCCAGGCTCACGTCGCCGGTGGCGTGTATCACGAGCTGCTGCTTGGGCTCGGGGGTGGGGGTCGGCGGGGGGGTGGTCGAGGTGGTGGTGGTGGTCGCGGCCCCGGGCCCGTCGGGGGAGTCGTCGACGGGATCGTCCGTGCCACCCGACGTGCTCACCGTCGACGAGCCCCCGCCGGCTCCCGGGACCGCTCCCGCCCCTGCGTCGGAACCTCCGCGTCCACCTAGGAACCAGGCAACGGTCGCCGCGCCAACGACGAGGATCGCGATCACAGCCCACAACGGGATCTTGCTGCTGGTCGCGTGTCGGTGGGACATGTCAGCTCTGGACGAGGTCGCGGGTTCGGCGGACGTCGTCGGTCATGGCCTCGACGAGGGCCGCGGGGGTGTCGAAGCGGGCCTCGTCGCGGAGGTAGGACCAGAACTCGACCGCCATCGGACGGCCGATCAGGTCCCCTTCGAAGTCCAGGAGGTATGACTCGACGTGCAGGGGCTCGGTGCCGAAGGTGGGATTGGTGCCGACGCTGATGGCGGCGACGTGAGTGGCACCGTCGACCTCGGCCCGGCCCGCGTAGATGCCGCGGCCCGGAAGGAGCAGCCGGGGCCACGTCTGCAGGTTCGCCGTGGGGAACCCGAGATCGTGGCCCCGGCCCGCACCGCTCACCACGGTCCCGTCCAACACGAAGCGGCGGCCGAGCGCCAGCCCCGGCCAGGCGAGGTCCCCCGCCGCGAGCGCCTCGCGGACCGATGAGGACGAGACGCGACGGCCGTCGAGATCGACGAGCTCGACGCGCTCAGCCGTGAACCCGTGTGACGGGCCGACCTCGCTCAGTCGGTCGATGTTGCCTGCGGCCTTGTGGCCGAAGGTGAAGTTCGCGCCCATGACGCAGTGCTCGGCACGCAGCCGGCCTTCCAGGACGTCGGTGATGAACCGCTCGGCGGGCCACCGGCTGAGGTCTTCGGTGAAGGCGAGGACCACCAGCGCGTCGATCCCCGTCTCCTCTATCAGGGTCGCCTTGCGGTCCACGGTCGTTAGGAGTCGCGGCTCGCTCCCCGGCGTCAGGACCTCCCGGGGATGCCGGTCGAAGGTCACCGCTACGGCCGGCACCTTCCGCTCGCGCGCTCGCTCGACCGTGCGATCGAGGACGGCCCTGTGACCCAGGTGCACGCCGTCGAAGAACCCGACCGTGACAACGCTCCGTCCGTCGCCGAACGGAAGCGCGCCGAGCCCGTGGAGACGCTCCATGATCCCGGCAGGGTATCGGACGCCGGGCGCGACTCAGTCCACGAGCCTGGCCGCGTGATCGGGGACGTAGGTGAACGCCTCGCGCGGCGGCCGGACGTAGCCCTCGTCGGACTGACGATCCGGCACGTCCAGCCGCTCGTGCTGCACCTGCTCGTAGGGGATCTTGGACAGGAGGTGGGCGATGCAGTTCAGGCGCGCGCTCGGCTTGTCGTCCGCCTCCACCAGGTACCAGGGCGCCTCGGGGATATCCGTGTGGACGAACATCTCATCCTTCGCGCGCGAGTAGTCCACCCACTTCGAGCGCGAGAACAGGTCGGTGTCTGAGAGCTTCCAACGGCGGATCGGGTCGTCGATCCGGGCGCGGAACCGACGCTCCTGCTCCTCGTCTGACACCGAGAACCAGTACTTCAGCAGGGTGATGCCGTCCTCGACGAGGAGGCGCTCGACGGTCGGGCACTGTCGGAGGAACCGTCGGTGCTCCTCGGGCGTGCAGAATCCGAGCACCTTCTCGATCCCGGCGCGGTTGTACCAGCTTCGATCGAACAACACGATCTCGCCCGCGGCGGGGAGCTGGTCGATGTAGCGCTGGAAGTACCACTGCGTGCGTTCGCGTTCGGTCGGCTTCGGCAGCGCGACGATACGGGTCAGCCGGGGGTTCATGTACTGCGTGATCCGCTTTATCGTGCCGCCCTTGCCCGCGGCGTCGCGGCCCTCGAAGATCACGACGATCCGCGCGCCTACGGCCGCGACCCAGTCCTCCAGCTTGACGAGCTCCTCCTGGAGGCGGCGCAGTTCCTTGTCGTAGGCCTTCTTCGGGAGGCGGCTGTGGCGGTCCTCGACGTCGCTGTGCTTATGGTCCCTCCGCTTCTTCGCGCCGTCCTCGGCCATCGCGATCCTCCCGGGCGCCTGGTGAACGGGGACATCTTCACACGCGCTCCGTCCCCCCCGCAGCCACCGGCGGCTCGAGCGAGAGGAGTACAGTCGCCCAGACCTCATGGATGCCGCACAGGAGCCTCGCGCGGTCGCCGAAGAGCGACGTCGCCGCCTTCCCGGCACGCGGGGCCCACGTCGTCGCCGCCCCTCCGGAGAACCGCCGCCGCTGCCGAGGGAGCTCGGCCGGACGGGTCGCTTCTGGCTGATCATGGTCGCCTACTTCGTGAGCGTCCTGATCGGCGCGCTGCTGTTCCCGTCACTGGAGAGCCTGTTCGAGCGCTTCGACAACCGACGGCTCCTGTGGATCGCGGAGCTCAGGACCCCTCGGCTCACCAGTGCGATGGAGCTCGTGAACGCCCTGGCGCTCAGCTGGACGATCCGGGTGCTGCGCTGGGGAACG